>CAXTDP010000104.1:0-11533 GCA_964242295.1 uncultured Acetobacteraceae bacterium
GCCAAGGGCTGGCTGGTCGGCCCGCCCAACGCCGGCATGAAGTGCATGTTCACCATGATGAACGCCGCCCGCCTCGCCGTGGGCATGCAGGGCCTGGGCATCGCCGAGACCGCCTACCAGTCCGCCGCCGCCTACGCCAAGGATCGCCGCCAGGGCAAGTCCGTCCGACGCAGCGACGCCAAGGAAACCAAGAGCAGCGAGGGCACCCCCGACGTCCCGGCGGCGGCCGCGGCCGACCCCATCATCGTCCACCCCGACGTGCGCCGGATGCTGCTGGAGGCGCGCAGCCAGACCGAGGCCGGCCGCGCCCTGTCCTACTGGGTCGGGCTGGAACTAGACCGCGCCGAGCACCACCCCGACCCGGCGGTGCGCCAAGAGTCCGACGACCTGGTCGCCCTGCTGACCCCCATCGTCAAGGCCGGGCTGTCCGACCTCGGCAGCGAGGCGGCCAACCTGGCGGTCCAGGTGTTCGGCGGCCACGGCTACGTGCACGAGTGGGGGGTGGAGCAACTGGTCCGCGACGCCCGCATCGCCCAGATCTACGAGGGCACCAACGGCATCCAGGCGCTGGACCTGGTGGGCCGCAAGCTCGGCCAGGACGCCGGGCGCCTGCTGCGCCGCTTCTTCCATCCCGTGAGCGCGTGGCTTGAGGCGCATGCGGACGACGCGGCGCTGGCGGAGTTCACCGGCCCCACGGCCAAGGCGTTCGGGCGGCTGCAGCAGGCGACGCTGACCGTGGCGCAGCGCGGCATGGCCCGGCCGGAGGAGGCCGCGGCGGCGGCAACGGACTACCTGCGGCTGTTCAACTTCGTGGCGATGGCGTTCATGTGGTGCCGGATGGCGGAGGTGGCGCAGGCCAAGCTGAAGGCCGGGGCGAACGGCGACGCCGGGTTCTACCAGGGCAAGCTGGACGTGGGCCGGTTCTTCATGGCGCGGGTGCTGCCGCGGCACTCCGTCCACTTTCAGGGCGTGATGGCTGGCGGCGAGACGCTGGGCCTGCTGGCAGCGGAGGCGTTCTAAACCCGGTCCAGACACTTTACGTCAAAGGGTGCCGCCACCTTCTCCCTCTCCCTCCGGGAGAGGGCCGGGGTGAGGGAGACGACAGCACGTCTGTCTGCCCATCCAAGCCGTCGCACGCTGCCCCGCGCCACAGCTAAGACTCCCACACCCCACCGTCAAACGGTCCACACCCACCCCAACAAGGAAAAGGAATAAACCTTCCCCCTATGCGAAGAGCGCGCTGGGCACAGTTGGAATGAATCCAAGGTGCGCATCGGTGTTCGTCAGGATCGAACCCAGTGTCGGTGTGTCCTGCCGGATGACATTGGCGACGTGCTCCGAAGACTCCGAGAAGCCGACAAGCAGGTCCGCCCGGCTCAGCCCGCTGTTCAGGACATCCACATAGTGCGCCCGTCCCGACGGGTCCGCCGCCCGATGCAACGTGTTCCTGTATAGCGCGTCCACGAACGTCCCGTTGTCGGCTCCGGCGCCATAGCGGCTGGCGAACTCTCCGGATTGCACGAAGCCAAGCGCCGCCTGCTGCAGCGTCAAGCCGCTCAGCATCGCCCGGGTCAGGTTGCCGTAGCCGATGGCGTCCGGCGTGCGGCCTATGGCGGCGTCATACAGCCGCTCCGCCTGCGCCTCCACCGTTTCGCTGTAAGTCTGGTTGGGGGTGGTCTCCAGCGCGCTCCGGTTTTCGGAGGACTCCGAGAAGCTCATGAGCACGTCCGCCCGGCTCATCCCGCTGTTCAGCGCCCTCAGATACTGTGCCTGCCCCGGCGCATCCGCGGCGCGGTGCAGCACATTCTGGTATACCGCATTAACGAAAGCCGTATCCGATGGGTTGGCGCCATACAGCCGCGCGAACTCACCGGATTTGAGGAACCCGGCGGCGTCGCTGCTCAGGCTCGTGCCGGCCAGCAACGCCCGGGTGTTGGCGACCAGCCCGGCCGCATCCGGCGCACGGCCCAAGGCGGCGAGGTAAAGCCGGGTGACCTGATGCTCCGCGACCTCCTGCGTGGACAGGATGGGCAGGCCGGTGTCGCGCAGGATGGCGGTATCCAGTGGCTGGATCGTCTTGGCCTCGTCCAGGTAGCTCATGATGCTGGCGCCGCCGGGCACGTAGGGATGGTCAATGGACGGGTAATCCATCCGGACCGCGCCGCCATAGGCCGCGATGGCGTTGGGACCGCCGAAATACTCGGCGGTGCCCACGAACTGAAGGTAGTTGTCGAACGCGGTGGTGTAGGTGCTGGAGCGGACCGGTCCGGTGGCGCCCGACCCTGTGTAGCCGATGACGCCCAGCATGTGGCCGATCTCATGCTGCATCACGCGCTGGATTTCGACGGTGCTGGCGGCAGGGTTGGCGAAGTAGGCGTTGAGCCAATTGGAGTCGATGTTCAGCGCGGCCGACCGGGTGGTGGCCGACAACGCCGCGCCCGTTGCGATCTCTGCGGCGAAACCGGACATCTCAATGACCTTGGACCCGGAAACGCCGACGGCCACCACCCCGTTCGGCCCCGAGTTGGCCACCGTATTGCCGCCGAGCGGCTGGATGGTGACGTTGATCGTCACGGCGCCCAACGGCGCGTCGAAGTGCGACATCCAGGCGTTGAACGCCTGGTTGATGGCCGTGGTGACAGCGCCGTACTTCGCGGCGTAGGGGCCGCTAGGAGAGGTGTAACTGACGCTGAGTGCGGTCATGGCGAGTTGCTTCTTTGTTGCTGGCGCAAATAGTCATTTCTGCAACGATCTGGCAAGATGGGGACAAGTGCTTTAAATGAGAATCAAAGCTTGTTTGACAATTGCAAACAGATCCCGCCGGCTGAAACCAGCGGCAGGATAAGGTCGGGCACCAGGCTCGACAGAAGAAAGGGAGTGGGCTGTCACACCCGGACGGAGTTGCGGATTGTCAGCCGGGTTTCAAGCACCCGGCCGTCCGTTATGTCCGCGGTCGGCAGCGCAACGCATCCGGCTTCCAGCGCCGAGGTGACGACCAAGGCGTCATGGAAGGCGATGCCGTCACGAGTGGCTACCCTGACGACCGCCGTATGCGTGACGACGGTCAGCGGGACTGGTGGCGAGGGCGCATACCAACCCAGGCAGCCGTTCGGTGCGCCAGGTGGGGGTCATGGGGGCAAGATGCGCGACGGAGCGTGATTAGCCAAGCTTGGGGCGACTCGGCGGGCGGTGTTAGGCCTGGGTCATATCCAGCGTGCAAGCCGACCTGTTTTCCCCTCCACTCGCCACCGCGCCCGGACGCGAGGCTGTGCCCGAGAAAACCCTGGTCTTGGTCCGCGCCCGGCTGCATGCATCGCTGGCCCTGGTGCAGGGAGCGGAGCGGGTGCTTTGGACGGACGGGCTGGTGGTGCTTCGAGAGGACAACGCGTTCCGTCGCGAAGGACCTGCTGCCGACAGCGGAGGAGGCAGCGCTTTGGGCCGCGTTCGACCGGGAGATGGACCGGCTGTTTGCGGTGGAGAACGAGGGGAAGGAGATAAATACGGGAGAGTGAAAGGGTTGTTTGAAACTTCAATCTTCAATGCCCGGACAGATTCACTTGTATTCCTTCTTTAACCCGCGCTGTTGGCTGCGACCTTTGCTTTACCTTCAAACGACAAAATGTCGCTCCGAAGATCGGTGGTGGCCGATGAATAACGCAAGGCGCTGGATCTTTGCAGCCAAACTTCACCGATACCCCGCCGCCTGCAGCTCAAACAACTCCGCATACCGCCCCCCAGCCGCCACCAAGTCCCCATGCGTCCCCACCGCCTCCACCGTCCCCCCCGCCATCACCAAAATCCGGTCCGCCATCCGCACGCTGGAAAACCGGTGCGAGATCAGCACCGCCGTCCGCCCCGCCCCCAACGCCTTGAACCGCTGGAACACCTCGAACTCTGCCCGCGCATCCAGCGCCGCCGTCGGCTCATCCAGGATCAGCACCGCCGCATCCCGCATATAGGCCCGCGCGATGGCCACCTTCTGCCACTCGCCCCCCGACAGCTCCACCCCCGAGCGGAACCACCGCCCCACCATTTGGTCATATCCCCCCGGCAGCCGCGCGATCACCCCATCCGCCAGCCCGCGCGCCGCCGCGGCCTCGATCCGCGCACGGTCCCCCCGCGCCTCGATCCGCCCCACCGCAATGTTGTCCCCCGCCGTCAGGTGATACCGTACGAAGTCCTGGAAAATGACCCCCATCCCGCCGCGCAGCCCGGCCACGTCATACTCCCGCAGGTCCCGCCCTTCCAAAAGGATGCGCCCCTCGGTCGGGTCATAAAGCCGGGTCAGCAGCTTTATCAGCGTTGTCTTCCCCGCCCCGTTCTCCCCCACCAGCGCCAGCGTTTCCCCGGCCTGCAACGAGAACGACAATCCTCGCACCGCCCATCGCTCCGATCCCGGATACCGGAATCCGACGCCCTCGAAAACAAATCCCTCACGCAGCACGCCCGGGAACGGCAGCGCTCCGGGCACGCTGCGTATGCCGGGCTGGATGCGGAGGAACGAGTAAAGGTCCTCCAAATACATCGCCTGGCTCGCCATGGAGGAGAACCCGCCCAGCAGCCCCTCCAGCAGCCCGCGCAGCCGCAGGAACGACCCGGCCAGGAACGTCAGGTCGCCGATGCTGAACCCGCCCGTCAGCGTCCGCCACGCGAGGTAGGCATAGGCCGCATAATACCCCACCGTCCCCAGCGCCGCGAGGCCGCCGCCCCATGCCGCCCGGCGCAGCAGCAGACGCCGGTTCTCCGCCTGCATTTCCAGCGCCAGCACCTGGTAGCGGTCGATCAAAAAGCCGTTCAGGCCGAATATCTTGACCTCCTTCGCCGCATCGGTGCTGGCGCCGGTCATCCGCACATAGTCCAGCTCCCGCCGGTCCGCCGTCCGCGCGGCGTTCAGGGCATAGCCCTGGGCGTTGAAGTGGCTCTCCCCCAGGAACGCCGGCACCAGCGCCGCCAGCAGCAGCACGATCAGCCACGGCGCATAGGCCGCCAATCCCACGGCAAAGCTCAGCACCGTCACCAGGTCCTGCGCCTGGCCGAACAACTGGCTGATCAGCGTCGTGCGCCCGATGGTCTGGCGCCGCGCACGGTCCAGCTTGTCCTGCAGCGCCGGGTCCTCGAAGTCCTGCAAGTCGAGCGTCGCAGCGTGCCCCATCAACTGGATGCTGGCAGCGTTGGTGAAGCGCTCGGACAGCAGCCCATCCAGCAGCGTCACGGTGCGCCCCAAGATGTCGGTGCCGACAGCCAGGCCCAACTCCCCCAGCAGCAGCAACGCCAGGCGCCCCAGCAGTCCGCTGGCCAGCCACGCCGCGCTGTCCGCCGGGTGCCCCGGCAACGCGGCCAGCCGCACCACCTCGTCCACGATCAGCTTGCCAACGAACAGGGTCGCCACCGGCAGCAGCGCCCGCATCAAACGCAGCGCGAGCAGCCCGGCCGTAAGCCCGGGACTGGTGCGCCAAACCATCCGCAGGAACGGCGGCAAGGTGCGCAGAGCCCCCATGCGGGCGCGGAGCGAGAGCGGGGCCGTGCCTGCCGCGACGCCGCTCACGCGTTGATGATCCGCGCCGGGCCGGAACGCATAGGGACGTTCTTCGTCTGCCAGGCCGCCCTGAATGACAGGTCCTGCGGCCCAAGCCCGACTGCCTGCAATTCATCCGTTAATTCTACGTTGCGGCAAATCGCTGCGAATTGGAACGGCGCATCGCCCGGTATTTTCCATTGGAGAAGGTTCAATCTGCGATTGTGCATATGCTGTCCATGGTAATGTACGTGTTAAAATACAGCATGACTTGATTTTGCCGCATTTTTGTATGATTTATCGTCGGCAATTATGGCGTGATCGCCGGACAGGCGCCGTTTCCGGCCGCTGTTCTGACGCAGCGTGATCTTGATCGGCATGGAGGCGTGGCGTTTTTTGGATGCGTTCGAACCCGTAATGGCAGCAGCAAGCAGCGGCGATACGCCAAGCTCGCCCCGCCTGGTCCGCGACGTGTCCCAGGCGCGGGACGGCGGCGGCAACCAGACCCGCATGCTGGAAGCCGTGCTGGCCAACGTCGGGGACGCCGTCCTGATCACCGAGGCCGAGCCGATCAACCTGCCCGGCCCGCGCATCCTGCATTGCAACGCCGCCTTCACCGCCATGACCGGCTACGCCGAGGCCGAGCTGCGCGGCCGCACCCCCCGCATCCTGCAGCCGCCCGGCGTGGACCGGGCGGAACTGGACCGCCTGCGCCTGGCGCTCGGGCGCCATGAGGCGGCCGAGGCCGAGCTGCTCAACATCAGGAAGGATGGGACCCATTACTGGGTGAAGATAAGCATCTTCCCCGTGCATGACGATGGCGGCGCCTGCACGCATTGGGTGTCCATCCAGAGCGACACAACCTCCCGGCATTTGGAGGAAGGCGCGGCCCAGGCCCGCAACGCCGAGACCCGCGTTCTGCAGGCCGAGGTCGCCGAACGCAGGCGCAGCGAGGCACGGCTGCTCCATGCCGCCTACCATGACAGCCTGACCCGGCTCCGCAACCGCGCCTGGTTCATGGACCACCTGCGGGACGTGCTGGAGCAGGGCAGGGCTGGCGGTCCCCGCTGCGCCGTGCTGTTCCTGGACCTGGACGGCTTCAAGCTGGTGAACGACGGCCTGGGCCACCGCGCCGGGGACCTGCTGCTGATGGAGGTGGCCGCCCGCCTGCAAGCCGGTGTCCGCCGCAGCGACATACTGGCCCGCGTCGGCGGCGACGAGTTCGCATTGCTGGTCGTGGACCCCGACCCCCTGGAGGCCGCGGTGCAGGCCGCCGAGCGCATCCTGGCGGCGCTGCAGCCAGCCTTCGTGCTGGACCGCCATGTCGCGTTCTCGTCCTGCAGCATCGGGATCGCACAGGCAACCGCCAGCCATCGCGAGCCTGAAGCATTGCTGCGCGACGCCGATGTCGCGATGTATGCCGCGAAGACGCGCGCGCCGGGCAGCTACGCCGTGTTCGACGCCGCCATGCGCCTGGCAGCCGTCGAGGCCCTGGCGCTGCAGACCGACCTGCGCCAGGCGTTGGCGCGCGGTGAGTTCCACCTGGACTACCAGCCGGTCAGCGACCCCGGCACACGCCGCCTGCTGCGGGTGGAGGCGCTGCTCCGCTGGCGCCACCCCACCCGCGGCCTGGTGCCCCCGGCCACCTTCCTCCCGTTGGCGGAGGAGATCGGGCTGATCCGCGACATCGGGCGATGGGCGCTGCACGCCGCCTGCGCCCAGGCCGCCGCCTGGTCCACCGCGCATCCTGGCCTCGACCTGCACATCAGCGTCAACGTGTCCGGCGTCGAGCTGCGAGACCCCGACTTCTTCGCCGGGCTGTGCGCCGTGCTGGACGCCACCGGGCTTCCAGCACGGCGCCTGCAGTTGGACATTGCCGAAGCGGTGTTCCTGCAGCGCCCCGACCTTGCCAGTGCCGTGCTCAGCGCCGTGCGGGCGACCGGGGTGCAGGTGGCGCTTGACGACTTCGGCACCGGCTACTCGTCGCTTGGCCACCTCGACCGGTTCGAGGTTGATGCGATCAAGGTGGACCGTTCCCTGGTCGCGCGCATGGGCGAGCAGCGCCGGGCGATGGCGATCCTGGACGGCATCGTGCGCCTGGGCCTGGCCATGAACGTGGACGTGGTGGCGGAGGGGGTGGAAACCGAGGATCAGCTCCATGCCCTGCGCGTGCTGGGCTGCACCGCCGTCCAGGGCTATCTGCTGGGCCGCCCGATGCCTGCGGCGGAGCTGGCATCGCGGTTCGGCGCCCCGCTTCAAGAAGCGCTGCCCTGAAACAAGCATTGCCCCGAGCAAACCCGTGGAGGATTGCGCACCGATAAAAAAATCCAGGCAGGCTTGCATGGCCTGGAGCGGCCCTAGCCCCTCGCTTCCAGACCCGGCGGTGCCAGTGGGACACGACCGAGCCGCTTGTCCCTGGCAGGGCGGGACCGCCACGGCGTCCCTGACGCGACGCTGTCGCCATGACGCACGCTGAACTCGCGAACTTAACCTTGCGTGAATAGCCGCCGAAGTAAGCTAGGGATTGGCGAACACAGAGTCCTAATAATCACTATGGAAAAATAACAATCAATCATCGTTTCCAGTGCCTACGTTGGCCAGACGTTTATAATTAACAATTGGCGAGTATTTTGGCTTCAGCCCCGGACGCGGCGGTATGGTCGGGTGCGAGTGGGTTGCGCCACGCTCCGTTCCGCCCGCAGTGGATCGGCGGCGTTACCAGGCAAGAAGGACCGACGCGATGCTGGAGAATGAAGCTCGGCAGACTGACGGTGACATCGCCGTCAACACGTGGGCACTGGCCATTCGCGACGTCGAGCTGCCGCCATTGGAACGGCTGATCCGAAGCGCGGCATTCGCCGCGGAATGTGGATCTGCCGTTTTCCTGGCCGTGTCGGAGGGCGTGGCGACGGTGGCTGCGTTGTTCGACGCCGGTGGCTGCCTGCCGGTTTCGGCGGCCTGGTGGCCGTCCGCGGATGCGCTGATCCCGCCGGATGGTGTCCTGGTGTTCGACGATCCCGCTGCTGCCGGCCTCGGCCTGGGCTTGCCGCATGAGGCTGCGGCGCGCTTCGTCGCTGCCCTGCGGGTGCGCGGGGCGGGTGGCACCACCTGCGGCGTGCTGCTGGTTGCCGACCGGCGGCCCCATCCCGGTCTCAGCCCGGCGCAAACCTACGTGCTGAGCACCCACGGCCTTCAACTGAGCGCCTGCGTGCAGGCCGTGGCGAAGACCGCAGCCGGGTGCGCCCGGCGCGAAGCGTCGCAGACCGAGCGGTTGCGCCTGCTGGAATCTGTCGTGGTCCATGCAAACGATGCCGTGCTGATCACTCAGGCCGAGCCGATAGATCTGCCGGGGCCGCGGATCGTTTACTGCAACGCCGCCTTCACCAAGACGATCGGCTACTCGGAGGCCGAGGTGCTGGGGCGTACCCCGCGCATGCTGCAATCCCCAAATGTGGACCGCGCGGCGCTCGACCGCCTGCGGCGCGCGCTGCGGGCCTGGGAACCAGTCGAGGTCGAGCTGCTGAACATCCGCAAGGACGGAACCGAGTTCTGGGTCGAGCTGAGCATCGTCCCGGTCGCCGACGAGAATGGCTGGTTCACCCATTGGGTATCGGTCCAGCGTGACGTCACCGGACGCAAGCTGGCGGAGGCGGTCGCCCTCCGCGCCCGCATCGCCGAGATCGAGAACCATGCCCTGGAGGCCGAGCTCGCCCTGCGCAAGCGGACCGAGGAGCGCCTGATCCATGCCGCGTGCCACGACAACCTGACCCGGTTGCGGAACCGCGCCTACCTGATGGAGCGCCTGGCGGCGCTGATCGGCCAGCCTGGCGGCGCGTCGGCTGACTGCGCCGTGCTCTTCCTGGACCTGGACCGCTTCAAGCTGGTCAACGACAGCCTCGGCCACCGTGCCGGAGACCTGCTGCTGATGGAGGTGTCGCGACGCCTGGCCAACTGCGTGCGGCCGGGGGACGTGCTGGCGCGCGTGGGCGGCGACGAGTTCGCAGTGCTGGTCGCAGGCGCCAGAAGGGAAGGGGTAGGGATCGAGGCCGCCGTGCAGGTGGCCGGCTGGATCATCGAGGCGTTGCGCCAACCGTTCAAGCTCGGCCAGCACGACGTGTTCTCGCATTGCAGCATCGGCATCGCGGTTGCGACGGATCACCATGAAAAGCCCGAGCAACTGCTGCGGGATGCCGACATCGCCATGTATCACGCAAAAAAGCGTGGTCCCGGCGGATATGCCATCTTCAACGACTCCATGCACGCCGACGTGGTGGCATCGTTGGCGCTGCAAACCGACCTGCAGCATGCCATCGTGCGTGGCGAGTTCCGGCTGCAATACCAGCCGATCTATGGCTTGAGCGGCGGCGCGCTGCTGGGCGTGGAGGCGCTGATACGCTGGGACCATCCCGTCCGCGGCCTGGTGTCCCCGGCGTCGTTCATCCACGTGGCGGAGGAGGTCGGGCTGATCCGCGACATCGGCCGCTGGGTGCTGCAAGAAGCGTGCGGCCAGTTGCGTGCCTGGCAGGCCGCGCAGGGTCCGGGCCTGAACACCGCAGCAGCCTCGCTGCGTGTCAGCGTCAACGTGTCGGCCGCCGACCTGCATGACCGCGCCTTCATCCCGGAGCTTCGTGCCATCCTGCGCTCGACCGGGCTGAACCCGGCCTGCTTGCAGCTTGAGATCACCGAAAGCGTGTTCCTGCACAATCCCGAAACGGTCGGGCGGGTGCTGAAGCGCATACGTTCCTTGGGCGTCCGGGTCGCGCTGGACGACTTCGGCACCGGCTACTCGTCGCTGGGCTACCTCGACCGCTACCAGATAGACACCTTGAAGATTGACCGCTCGTTCATCGCCCGGATGCTGCGGCAGCGCCGGGCGATGGCGATCATGGAGGGTATCGTTCGGCTGGGCCGGTCGCTGGACCTGGACATCGTGGCGGAGGGAGTGGAAACCCCGGCGCAGCTCCGCACGCTGCGCGGCATGGGCTGCGCCTCGGTCCAGGGCTTCCTCCTCGGACGGCCTATGCCGCCGGACGATGTGGCAGCGATTCTGGACAGGGCCATCAGCAAGGCGGTTCCCTCGATAGCGGCCTAAAGCCAGGGTGAAGGGTGGGGCAGCCTGGTCCCCTCCCGGCACTAGGCTGCAGCCCTATATGCCCAACATGCCGATCCTCCTCCTGCTGTTCATCGCCGTATCCGTCGGGGCCACTGGGTTCGACCTGTATCTGCGCGCGCGCCAGGCTGCCCACGTGCAGCGCCACCGTGGCGCCGTGCCGTCCGCCTTTGCCGGCAGCGTGACGCTGGCCGAGCACCAGCGCGCCGCAGAATACGAACGCGCCCGGCTGCGGCTGGGCGCGGCCGCGTCGGTGTTCGGGCTGGTGGTGGCGCTGGGCTGGGCGGTATGGGGCTACGATGCGCTGTATGGCTCGGTGGCCGGCCTGCTGCCCCCGGGCATCGGGCGCGGCGTGGCATTCCTGGTGGCGGCCGGCGCGGTCAGCAGCCTGCTGGGCCTGCCGCTCGCAATCCTCCGGACCTTCGGAACCGAGGCGCGGTTCGGCTTCAACCGCACCACCCCTGGCCGATTCGCGCTCGACCGCGTTAAGGGCTGGGCACTGGCGTTGCTGTTGGGCGTGCCGCTGCTGGCAGGGCTGCTATGGCTGATGCGGCAGCCCGGCCCCTGGTGGTTCTGGGCCTGGCTGGGGCTGATGGCGCTGATGTTCGTGATGATGGACCTGTATCCCCGGGTCATCGCGCCGATGTTCAACCGCTTCACCCCGCTGGACGGTCCGCTGCGCACAAGGGTGGAACGGCTGCTGGAACGGTGCGGCTTCCAGGCCAGCGGCTTGTTCGTCATGGACGCATCCCGCCGGTCGGCGCACGGCAACGCCTACTTCTCGGGCCTTGGCCGCAACAAGCGAATCGTGCTGTTCGACACCCTGATCGCCAGCAACCCGGAAGACGAGCTGGAGGCCGTGCTGGCGCACGAGCTCGGCCACTTCAAGCTGAACCACATCCTGCTGG
>CAXTDP010000105.1:0-11513 GCA_964242295.1 uncultured Acetobacteraceae bacterium
ACCCGCAAGCCTAAACTGACCGAAAACATGTCTCAAAGTCGTTGACAGGTTCCGCGGCGTAGGCCGCAGCACGAGGCCGACGGCCCCGGCGGCCAGCAGCAGCAAGCCGCCCAGGCCCAGGTAATGGCTGCCCACGGCGTCCCAATTGCCAGTGTCCGGCAAGTCGGGCATCACCGCGGACCAGTCCCCGGGGTCAAAGAAGCCCAGCAGGTCAAAGCTCCAGGTGCCGTAGCGGCCGAAGTCGCTGCCGACACCGGTCCCATGCCCGCCGTGCAGCAGGAAGAACCCGCCGGCCCAAAGCGAGGCCAACGCCGCCCCGGGCACCGCCGCCTCCTCCAGCGCCGGCCCGCGCCAGTCCTCGTGGCCGCTAGGCGCCGGCTCCAGGCAGGCGCGGCGCGTCCAGTCTGCGGCCCAGATCACCGTGCCCATGGCGAACAGGTAGGAATGGACCAGGGCAGTCACGGCCAGCAGCGCCGCCCATGCCGCGCCGCGCCTTCCGCCCCCCCGGGGGCGAGCGCCAGCAGCAGCGCTGCCAGCAGTGTCCATTGGCCGGCAAACGACGTGTGCCCGGTCATCTGGTGCATGAGCATCGGCTGCAACGCCAGCAGTCCGGCACCGCAGGCGCGCGCAAGCGGGTCACGCGTGGCAAGCCCGACCAAACGCCAGCCCATCCATCCCTGCGCCGCGCCGCAAGCGAGCAGCCAGGGTCCGATATACTGCGGCACGTCCAGCACGCCGCGCAGCGCCTTGAGCGGTAGTGCCAGCAGCGGAAGGGAGTCGGTGAAGTAGATGGCAGTGCCGAGTTCCATCCCATAGCCGGGGTTGGCGCCGGGTGGCAGCATCCAGGGGGAGCGGCGGAAGGAGGTCCAGCCGAGCCAGGACTGGATCGGGTCCACCCCGAGCCCGGCCCAAAGCCAGCCCTCGTTCCGCGGATCAAGCGGCCCGAAGCCGAACAGCGCGACCGTTACCGCCGCGCCGAGCAGCACGGCCGCCGCAGCACCCACCCATTCTCGCCGCATCCGCCTCCCTCCTCCACCGTCCCGCGGCCGAACGGCACCGAGGCGGGCAGGTTGTCACGGACCAGCCCGCACGCAGTATGGCGGCGTCTGTAAGGCTGCACGCCTCGTCAGAGCATAGGACGCGTGGGGCGGTTCTGCTGCAAGCCGCGGCCCGGTGCTGAAAACGGACGAGGCGAGCGAACGGGCGAGTGCGATGAATTGTGGGCTGGACGGCTCGTTCAAGGGTCGGCTCAAGCCCATCTTCCCCGCTTCCAGCAGCTTGCGTCGCGCATCACCATCATCGGCCGGAAGTGGATGCCGCAGCCGTGCGACAAGCGAACCGGGATCGGCGTGGCCTGCGCCATGCCCAGAATGGCGGCCTGTGCCGCCACTCCGGCCAGCAGCCCGCACCGTTGGAGGCGGACGGGCGGGAAGGGGGGTGTCGGCGCAATCAGTGCGCGTTGCGCGCCGCCGCGCGGGCGGCGCTTTCACCGGCCAACCGGCCGAATACGACGCCGGCAACAAGGCCGGTGCCGCTGCCGTAGTTGTGGTAGTAAAGCCCCCCGACGATTTCGCCCGCCGCATACAGCCCACCCAGCCCGGCACCGGCCGTGTCCAATACTTCGGCTTCCGGCGAGATCTTCAGGCCGCCGAAGGTGAAGGTCACGCCCGCCGTCACGCCGTAAGCATGGTAGGGCGGGGCATCGAGCTTGTTGGCCCAGTTGGTCTTGTTGATGCCAAGCCCAGTGGTGCAGAGTCCGTCATGGATGTTCGGGTTGAACGGCACATCGGGGCGGGAAGCGTCGTTGAAGGCTTCGACCGTGCGCAGGAAGCCTTGCGGGTCCACGCCGGACAGCTTGCCCGCCAGCTCCTCGAAGGTGTTGGCGGTTTCCTTGGTGATGCGCGGGATGCGATACTCGTCCCGCAGCAGCCGGGTCACCTTCTGGTCGAACACCTGCCAGGCGAACAGCCCGGGCTGCTTCATCACCTCGTGCCCGTATTTGGCGTAGGTGTAGCTGTGGAAGTCCAATCCTTCATCCAGGAAGCGCTCGCCGCGGGCATTGACCAGGATGCCGAACGGGTAGTTGTGCTTCTGGAACTTGTCGCCGATGGACAGGTCACCGAACTCGGGCGCGTTCATGTCCCATTGCACGGCGTGGGCGCCCGACCAGTGGCCGGTGACCGCGGCGCCGGCGTCAATCGCCATCCGGTGGCCCCAGCCGGTGTTGAAGCGCGTGCCGCGCACCTTGGCCAAGTCCCAGTTCGGGCCGAGATAGCGGGCCCGCATCTCGGGGTTGCTTTCGAAGCCGCCGCAGGCCAGCACGACGGCCTTGGCTTTCAGGTCGTAGGCCTTGCCCCCCTGCGTCGCCCGCACGCCGCGGACACGGGCGTCGTCGTGCAGCAGGCGGGTGGCCTGGGTTTCATACAGCACGGGAATGCCGGCTGCTTCCAAGGCCTCGTGCAGCGTCTTGGTGAGCTGCTGCCCGCCACCGTGGATGTGGCAGGCCAGCCCGCCCCAGAACTTGAATTTGCCGTCCATGTTGAAGGCCTGGCGGCCGAGCGCAGGCTGGAACTGGACGCCATGCTTGGCGAGCCAGAGCGCCGCATCGTAGCTGCCGCTGATCAGCACGTCCGTCAGCTCGGGGTCGCAGCGGTATTCCGTGAGCCGGCCCATGTCGTCGAAATACTGCTCGCGCGTATAGCTGCCGAAGTCGATGTTGGCGAGGTCGAGGTCTTTGATATCCGGCGACAGCTTCAGCAAGTCGTCCAGCCCGTCATACACGAAGCGGAAGGCGCCCCCGGTGAAGGCGGAGTTGCCGGCACGGGCGTCCATCGGCGCCGCTTCCAGCATGACGACGCTGGCGCCGGCTTCCCTGGCGGCCAGCGCCGCGTTGGCGGCGGCGTTGCCGGCGCCGACGACGATCACGTCGGTATCCGGGCCGAGTTCAGCGGGGGTCATGGGCATAGCGGTCCTCCAATCTGTCGAGATGATCCAGGCCCATGAGGCGGTTGATCTCCGCGAAGGGGGCCTGCAGGTCCGGCCGGAGCGTAGGTTGCTCGGCCGTGATGGTGGGCGCGAACGCGTCCAGGACGTTGCGCATGCCGCGCAGGGCGGCGCTGGTCAGCATGCGCGGGTAGGACACGGTGGAAACGCCAAGCTCCTGCAGCCGCCGGGGCGTCAGCAGCGGCGTGGTGCCGCGTTCGATCAGGCCGAAGCCCATATTGACCGCCAGCGGCCGCGGCACGCTGCGGGCCACCTCGCCGATTGCGTCCGCGGACAGCAGCGCGTCGGCGAACAGGATGTCGGCCCCTGCCTCGGCATAGCGGCATAGTCGGTCAATCACCTCGGCGATGCCGTGGGTGGCCGCAGCGTCGGTGCGGGCGCGGATGACGAACTGGTCGGTGCGCCGGGCATCAACGGCCGCGTGCAGCTTCTGCACCATCTCGTCCGCGGTGATGACCGCCTTGCCCGCCATGTGGCCGCAGCGCTTGGGCCAGACCTGGTCCTCGATGGAGATGGCGGCCAGGCCTGCCTTCTCGAAGGCGCGCACCACGAAGCCGACCGTCACCGCATTGCCGTAGCCGGTGTCGGCGTCCGCCAACAGCGGGATGTCCACGCATTCGGCCAGGTGCCGGCAGGCGGCCAGGTTCTGGTCGAAGGTCAGGATGCCCCTGTCGGCCCAGCCCAGCAGGCTTTCGGAGATGCCGGCGCCGGAGATGGCCGCCGCGCAGTAGCCGGCCTCCTGCACCAGCCGGGCGCTGAAGCCATTGAACACGCCCGGCAGCACGGTGATGCCAGGCTCGGCCAGGATCGCACGGAAACGGCGTCCGGCGTCCGACACGTCAGAACCCCGTGCCGGCCGGCACCGCCAGCAGGCGCGGCAGCGTCCCGGCGTCCTCCAGCCACTCCGCGCCCAGCACCGCGTCCACGATCCGCTCCGCCGCGTCCTCGCCGATGCGGCGGCCGGCCAGCTTGCGGAACTTCGCCACGACCCGGTCCGCCGACGCGAAGGAATGCTCGCTGCCTTCCGGCGATGCCCGGGTTTCGGTCATCTCCGTGCCGTCCCGCAGCCGCACGTCCACGCGCACCATGTGACGGAACGCCTTGCCGCGCGCGGTGATCGCCGGGTCCTCCACCACGTCCACCAGGCGGGACACGCGGATGCGCTCCTCGTCCGCCACCTTTTCTTCCGTGAACTGGTCCACGAACACGTCGCCATCCAGCAGCAGCGTCGCCACGCAATACGGCAAGTTGAGCTGGGCGGAGGTCAGGCCCTGCGGCACGTAGGGCCAGCCCACGTGGTCCACCGTGACGCGCGAGCCATGCACGGTGATGCGCTCCACATCCTCCGGCCCGAACGGGCGTTGCCGCTGCATGGCGCGGATCGCATCCAGCGTGGTGTGGTTGCTGCCGACGCAGGAATAGAACTTGAGGGCGATCTGCATCACCTCCCAGCGCGATCCAAGCCCCGCCGTCAGCTCCGCCCGGTCGAACCGGTCGAGCGAGCGCGAGAAGGTGGTACAAAAGCCGCCATACTCGTTCTCGAACACGTCGGTGATGCCGGTGAAGCCGCGCTCGGCCAGCAGCGCCGCATACAGGCCGCTCTGCGCCGACCGCCCGGCGTGCATGCGCTTGACCATGGCGCCGAACTGCGCGGCCATCAGCCCGGCCGATTGCGTGCCGGCGATGCCCAGGGCGTGCACCGCCTGCTCCGGCGACAGGCGCAACGCGGCGGCAGCGCCCGCGCAGGCGGAGAACACCCCCACCGTGGCGCCGGAATGCCAGCCCTGGCCGATATGCTCCTGCCCCATGCACATGCCGACCCGTGGCCCGATCTCGTAGCCAGCCACCGCGGCGGCCAGGAAGTCCCGGCCTGACAGGCCCGGCCGCATCTCGGTGACCGCCAGCAGGCCGGGCAGGGTCACGGCCCCCACATGCAGCACGCCCACCCGGTGCACGTCGTCCAGCTCGAACCCCTGCACCAGGGTGCCGTTCACCAGGGCGGCGTGCGGCGCGGACAACCGGCGTCCCGTGCCCCACACGGCGCAGGCCTGGCTGCTGTCGGTTTCCGCCAGCGTGTCCAGCAGGATACGGCTCCACGGCAGCTCCGCTCCGAACACGGCGCAACCCAGGCTGTCCAGGATCAGCAGCTTCACCCGCTCGATCACCTCGGCCGGGATGTCGGTGAATCGCAGGCCTGACACGAAGTCGGCGATGCCGCGGGTGTAGTGGTTGGTGGATACGACGTTGTGGTCCATCTGGTGTCCGATCAATGAGCGAGGACAGGGCTGGACACCCCGGCAGCCAGCAGGCGCGGCAGCTCCGCCACGCTGTCCAGCTCGTCCAGCCGCCAAATCGTTTCCAGGCCCCGCCGGGCGGTGCCGGCGTCCAGCACGCGGCCTGCGCAGTCGAGATATTTGGCTTCCAGCGCTGGCAGGGGCAGCGGCTTGGTCGGGCCGCGGCCGAGCGGCCGGTCGGTCTGCCCGGACAGCTCCCGTCCGTCCCGCAGCCGCACCCGGACCTCGGCGCCGAAGTGCTCGGTGCTGGCCGCGTCCATGCGCGGGTGCGGCGCCGCCTGCAGCCGGGCCATGATGGCGCGGACCGCGGGTGCGTCGTGCGCCCGGTCCTCGAAATCGGCCAGCACGACGCGGCGGTTCTGCAGCGCCCGGGCGACCACGTACTGCACGCTGAACTTGGCATCCAGCTCGCTGCGCGGGTCGGGCCGGTTCGTGTGGTTCAGCCGGCGCGGGTGCGTCCAAACGTCCACGTGCTCGACCATCTCCGGCGTCAGCCCATGCGTCGTGGCAAGGTCGATCATCACGTCAATCGCCGGGTGGGTGCTGCCGCAGCACGGATACTGCTTGATGGCGATGCCTGGGACGAGGATGTCCAGCGGCGCCGCCCAGTTCGCCAGGGCGCGTTCCGGAAAGAAGGTGCCGGCGCCGTTGTAAACGTTGAACCAGCCCTGCTCATGCTCGAACGCGGTGTCGGACGCGGTGAAGCCTTCCCGCGCCAGCAGGGCAGCATAAAGCCCGTTGCGGGCCGCCTGGCCCACGTGCAGCGGCTTGGTCATGGTGCCGAAGTTGGCCTTGATGCCCGAGGCCAGGCTCGCGGCGATTGCCAAGGCCGTGGCGGTGCGCTTGGCTTCCAGGCCGAGCAGGTGGGCGCAGGCGGCTGCGGCGCCGAACACGCCCAGCGTCGCCGTGGGATGCCACCCCTTCTCGTAGTGGTGGAAGTTGACCGCCCGGGCGAGCCTGGTTTCCGCCTCGAACCCCGCCACGTAGGCGGCCAGGAAGTCCTGCCCACTGGCCGGCACCATGTCCGCCAGCGCAAACAACGCGGCCAGCACGGGGGCACTGGGATGGCCGCCCAGCGAGTCGCTGCAATCGTCGAAGTCGAGCGCGTGGGAGGCGGTGCCATTCACCTGCGCCGCGTCCAGCGCCGTCACGCGCCGGGCGGTGCCGAACAGCAGGGCGGGTCCGGGCGAGGCGGACACGCGGGCGGCGATGCGGGCGCAGGGTTCGGCGCTGCCGGCCAGCGTCACCCCCACCATATCCAGCACACCGATCCGTGCCCAGTGCACCGCCTCCGGCGGCAGCCCGTCGAAGCGGATCGCGGCGATCCGGTCGGCCATCCCGGTTGCGAAGCTCACGCCCGTTGCGAAGCTCATGCCCAATACTCCTTCAAAGCGCCATGCTCGACCGCCCGGCAAGGCGGCGGAGCAGCAGCACCACGGCGATGCTGAACACGACGAGCACAACCGACAGCGAAGCCGCCGTCTCGAACGTGCCGTTGTCAACGAAGCTGAAGATGGCGACCGGCACGGTTTCCGTGCCGCGGACGTACAGCAGGATCGCCATGCTCAGCTCCCGCATCGTTACCGCGAACACCATGATCCAGGCGGCGAGCATGCCGCTTTTCAGCAGCGGGACGGAGATGTCCACGATCGTGCGGCCCCAGGACGCGCCGGACATGCGCCCGGCATCCTCCAGTTCCGTGCCGAGCTGCTTGACCGCGTTGCGCAGCACCATGAAGGCGAAGGGGAAGCGCTGCGCCGTGAAGGCCAGCAGCAACAGCCAAAGCGTGCCGTATAACGGCAGCAGCCCGCCGCTGTAGCCGAGCACGAAGCCCACTGCGAGCGCGATTCCCGGAAAAGCGAAGGTCACGGTGCTGACGAAGCTGATCAGGCCGCGCCCTGGCAGCTTGGTGCGCTCCACGATCCAGACCACCACCACACCCAGCACGCAGGCCAGGCTCGCGGCGGCAACGGCGGTCACCAGGCTGTTGAGCACAGCGCCCGGCACGATGGTCCCTGGGTCCAGGAAGATGCGGTAGTTGTCGAGCGTCAGGTTGTTCCAGGCGAAGGGGCGCACCCACTTGCGCAGCAGCGAGGCCCGCAGCAGCACGAAGGCCGGCAGTGCCACCGCCGCCAGGATCACCAGCATGCTGTAGGCCCACAGCACCCAACGGCCCCAGCCGATTTCCACCGGTGCCGCGCGCGACGCCTTGCCCGTCATGACCGTGTAGCGCCGCCGGCCCAGCAGCATGCGCTGCAGCAGCAGGCCGAGGACGGTGAAACCGATGATCGGCGTGGCCGCAGCCGCCGCAAGCTCGAAGCGCGGCGGGTAGGTGAACATGTCATAAAGCTTGGTGGTGAGGGTGGGGAAGTTGCCGCCCGTGGCGATGGCGGCCGGGGCGCCGAAGGCCGCCATGGCTTCCAGGAACACCAGCACGCCCGAGGACACGATGGAGGGCAGCACAAGCGGCAAGGTGATGCCGAGCGACCCGCGCCAGGACGACGCGCCGGACATCTGCGCCGCTTCCTCGTAGATGGGGCTGACGTTCTCCAGCGCTGCGGTCACGCTGAAAAAGATCATCGGGAAAAAGCTGAGCGACAGCACCAGCACCAAGCCCGGCATGCTGTAGATGTCGAACAGGAAGGTGCCGAACAACTGCCGCGCCCACACGTTCAGCATGCCGGCATTGCGCCCTAGCAGCAGGATCCAGGCAATCGCGCCGATGAAGTTGGGAATGACGAAGGCGACGGTGACGCAGGTCGTCACGAAGCCGCGCCACGGCATGCGGGTACGCGCCACGGCCCAGGCCATCGGCAGCGCCAGCACCATGGACACCGCGGCGGTGCCGGCGCCGATCAGCACGGAGTTTACCAGCGCCGTAACCAGCCCGGCTTCGGTGAACACCGTCACGTAGTTCTGCAGCGTAAGGTGATGGTCGGGCGTGCTGAGGCCCATCTGCAACAGGATGAACAGCGGATACAGCACCAGCCATCCGACGATGGCCAGGGCGCCCGCCATGACCAGGGTGCGGACCCAGTCCTGCCGCAACCCGTCCAGCCCGCGGCGCAGCGCAAGGAATGGGGGCGCGTCCGGCGCGCGCGCGAGAACCTGGCTCATCACTTCACGCCCAGGGCCTTGTCGAAGGCCAGCGCCAACGCCTGGCCCTTCTGCGCCACCTCGTCGGCCGAGTAGAAGTTGATCGGCAGCTTGGACAGCGACGGCTCGTCCGCCGGCGTCGCCGTCACGTCCCGCCGCGCGGAGTAAACGCTCAGCTTCTGCACGATCTGTTCCTGCACGGCGCGGCTCATGAACCAGCGCTCCAGCAGGCGGGCGGCGTTGGGATGGGCCGCCTTGGCCACCACGCCACCATAGAAGCTGGCGATGGCTGTGCCCTCCTTCCAGAACACGATCGCCACCGGCGAGCCGTCGGCAATGGCGTCCAGCGCGCGGTAACCGCTGACGCCCCAGGTCAGCACCCGCTCCCCGGACACGACGGCGCTGATCGCCGCCTCGTTGCCACGGGTCAGCAGGATGTCGAGCCCCTTCACCCTGGAAAGGAAGTCCGGCCCGATGGCCTGGGCGACGTTCATCAGCGCCGCGGAATCGGTGCCGCCGCGGGATGGCTGGGAGATCACGACGCGGCTTTTCCAGGCCGGGGTGAACAGCTCTGCCAGGGTGGCCGGCCGGTCCGCCGGCTTCACCTTGTCGGTGTTGACGATGCCGTACATCGGCGTGACGCCGTAGGCGCGGAACGTGCCATCCCCGTCGAAGGTGCCAGGCAGCAGCTCTTCGTTCGGCACCGGCTCCGTCTTGGCGAAGTAGCCGCCCGCCTTGAGGCGCAGCATCTCCCCAGGCTCGGTCAGGTTCACGACGTCGAAGCTGGTCCGGTTCGCCAACCGGTCCGCCTCGATCAGCTGCACCATCGGCTCCGTCGAGCGCCGGGTGTAGCTGACGCGGACTCCAGGATACTGCTTCTCGAACTCGCGCAGGATCTCGTCGGTTTCGCGTTGCTTCAAGGCCCCGGCAAAGAACACCGAGCCTTCGGCCTTGGCGGCCTGATACAGGGCGTCATCCGTTTGCGCCCGGGCCGCTCGGCTCGCGACCAGGATCGCGGGGGCGAACAGCAGTCCGGAAAGGACGTGGCGTCGCTTCATGGGCGTTCCTTTCAAGCTGCCAGGACCAGGCACCGGTCGGGCCGCAGGGTCAGCACTGCCTGCTCGCCATCCGGCTGCGGGGCGTCGCTGGGCGCCATGACGCGAAGCTGCGCGCCGCCGACATCAACCAGGAAATCGGTGGAAGCGCCCAGGAAGGTGCGGCGCCGCACCCGGCCCACCACCCGGTTGCTGTCCGCCTCGCCTTCCCCGAAGGTCAGCGACTCCGGGCGGATGAACAGCCGTGCCGCGCCCTGGGCCGGGGCGCCGGGCACCCCGCGGGACACCACCTCCCCCAAGCCTTCGGCCTGCACCCGCAGCAGGCCGCCCGGCGCCGGGCCGATCACCTGTGCCGGCAGCACGTTGGCCAGTCCAACGAAGCTCGCGACGAACTCGGTGCGGGAGTCGTAGTAGATCTCCTCCGCCGTGCCGACCTGCTCGATCCGCCCGTGCGCCATCACCGCGATGCGGTCGCCCACCACCATCGCCTCGTTCTGGTCGTGGGTGACGTATACGGCCGTGATGCCAAGCTGCTTCAGCATGGCCTTGATCTCGAAGCGCATGTGCTCGCGCAGCCCGGCATCGAGGTTGCTCAGCGGCTCGTCGAACAACAGGAGCTGGGGTTCCAGCACCAGCGCCCGCGCCAAGGCCACGCGCTGCTGCTGCCCGCCGGACAGCTCGGACGGGTAGCGGGCGGCGTAGGGACCCATGCGGACCTGCTCCAACGCCGCGGCGATCTTGCCGCGCATCTCGGCATCCGGCATGCGCTTCAGCCGCAGCCCGTAGGCAAGGTTCTCGAACACCGTCTTATGCGGCCAAACGGCGTAGCTTTGGAACACCATGGATAGCTTGCGCCGTTCCGGCGGCATCATGGTGTCGGCCGAGGCCACGATCTGGCCGCCGATGCGTATGGTGCCCCGGTCCGGCTGCACAAAGCCGCCGATGGTGCGCAGCAGCGTCGTCTTGCCGCAGCCGCTGGAGCCGAGCAGCACCACGATCTCCCCATCCGCCACGGTCAAGGACAGGTTGTCCAGCGCCTGATAGCTGCCGAAGCTCTTGCTGAGCCCCTCGATCTTAAGCTTCGACATGCGACCTCTGCCCTACCGTGCCGGACAGCCAGGCCAGGTCCGGCTCGTCCTCGATCCGCTCCAGCCGATCCAGCAAGGTGCCGGCCATCGGACCCAGCCGGGCCGTCAGCGCCAGGAACTTGCCCCGCCGCTGCCCGGCGTCGAATGGCATGGCGGGGCATCCCGGCACGTCGTCCGTTTCCGCCACGAACATCCGGCCGTCACGCAGGCGGACGCGGGTGCGCGTCGCCCACTTGGATGCGAAGCCGCCGGTTCCCAGCACCTGCACCCGGCGGCACAGGTCCCGCACCCCCGCATCCTCCAACGTGCCGGTGAAGGTGGCGGGGTCTGCCGGGTCGTGCAGCAAGGCGGCGGCGGCGCAGAAAGCGATGCTGTACTGGGCGGCCACCAGGTCGGCCGGCGCGCGCTCCGCGTGCAGGGCGGCCATCTTCGGTGTGCCCTCCACCTCCACCTCCGTCACCTCGGCGCCGGTGAACCCGTGCTGCGCCTGCAGGGTTCGCACCACGTGCACGGGGCCGTGCGCGGTGATGTGGCAGGCATAAGCCTTGAAGCAGATTCGGCGCGTTTCGAACTCGCGGCCCAGACCGGTTGTCAGCACCGCCGCGTCCGTGTCGGCGCAATAGGCCTGCAGGAAGCCGTGCTCGCCTTCCAGCACGGTTTGCGGCCCGGTGAACCCGGCTTCCGCAAGCCGTGCCGCGGTGATCCCGGCGGCGGCGGCGCGCCCAAGGTGCAGCCGCTTGACCATCCCGCCTTCCCCGGAGGCAGCGAACTCCAGCAGCCCGGCCGAGAGTGACCCGGCGATGCCCATTGCCTGCGCCAGGCCGGCGGCATCCAATCCATAGATGCGTCCGGCCGCGATGGCCGCGCCGAAGGGGCCAGTCAGGCCGGGCGCATGGAAGCCGCGAGACTCCGCACTGTGCTTCGTGGCGCGGCCGATGCGGAACAGCACCTCGCATCCCGCCACGATCGCGGCCAGC
>CAXTDP010000106.1:0-11486 GCA_964242295.1 uncultured Acetobacteraceae bacterium
CGTCGGCGCCGGCAGCCATCGCTTCACCCCGGCGGCGGGCGCCCTGGCCGCCTTCAACGTGGCGCTGGACCTGTATGATGCCGAGGGTGGGCAGCCCGCCCGCCTCCGCCGCTACAACGCCAACATGCGTGCGCTCTACGACGGGGTGTGTGCCCTGGGGCTGCGGCCCTGCCTGCCGCTGGACGTGCAGGGACCCATCGTGCTAAACCTGCATGCCCCCGCGGACCCCGCCTGGAACCTGCAAGCCTTTGTGGACGCGCTGAAACGCCGGGGAGTCCTCATCAGCAACTTCCATAACACCGACGAGCCGAGCTTCCGTTTGGGCTGCATCGGCGCGGTGACGCCGGACGATATGCGCGGCGCGGTGACGGCGATTGCCGACGCCCTGGACGAGTTGGGCATCCGCGCGCGCCAGGCTGCCTGATGGCGTCCGACCTGGAGATCGCCCGCGCCGCCCGGCTGCGCCCGATCGGCGAGATCGCTGCCCTAGCCGGCATCCCCGCCGAGGCGCTGGAACCCTATGGCCGATACAAGGCGAAGGTGTCGCTGGACTTCGTGGCGTCCCAGGTGGACCGGCCCGACGGCGCGCTGGTGCTGGTGACCGGCATCAGCCCGACCGCAGCCGGCGAGGGCAAGACCACCACCACCATCGGCCTGGGCGACGCGCTGAACCGGGTCGGCCGGCGTACGATGATCTGCCTGCGGGAGCCGTCGCTCGGCCCCTGCTTCGGCGTGAAGGGCGGGGCGACCGGCGGTGGCCGGGCGCAGGTGGCGCCGATGGACGAGATCAACCTGCACTTTACGGGGGACTTCCACGCCATCACCTCGGCCAACAACCTGCTGGCGGCACTGGCGGACAACCACCTGTATTGGGGCAATGCGCTCCGCATGGACCCGCGCCGGGTAACGTGGCGCCGGGCGCTGGACATGAATGACCGGGCGTTGCGCTCCATCGTCAACGGCCTCGGCGGCGTTCCCAACGGCTCGCCGCGGGAGGACGGGTTCGACATCACGGTGGCCAGCGAGGTCATGGCGGTGTTCTGCCTGGCGCGGGACCTGGACGACTTGCAGAACCGGCTTGGCCGCATCCAGGTTGCGACTCGGCAGGACGGTGTCGCCGTCACCGCGCGCGACCTGCAGGCGGACGGTGCGATGGCGGCCCTGCTGCGCGACGCCTTCGCGCCCAACCTGGTGCAAACGCTGGAGGGCTCGCCGGCCCTGATCCACGGCGGGCCGTTCGCCAACATCGCGCATGGCTGCAACTCCGTGGTGGCGACGCGGCTGGGGTTGAAGCTGGCGGATGTCGTGGTGACGGAGGCCGGGTTCGGCGCCGACCTGGGCGGCGAGAAGTTCCTGGACATCAAGTGCCGCAGCGCCGGGCTGTCGCCGGCGGCCTGCGTGGTGGTGGCGACGTTGCGTGCGCTGAAGCTGCATGGGGGCGTCGCCAAGGCCGACCTGTCGCGGGAGGACCCGGCCGCCGTTGGCCGCGGCATGGCCAACCTGGCCCGGCACGTCGAGAACATGGGCAAGTTCGGCCTGCCGGTGGTGGTGGCGCTGAACCGCTTCACTGGGGACACCGACGCCGAGTTCGCCGTGGTTCGGGACGCCATGGCGGCGGAGGGAGTGGACACGGTGATGTGCACGCACTGGGCGGACGGCGCCGCCGGGGCAGAGGACCTGGCGCGGGCGGTGCTGGCACGGGTGGATGCGGGTACGGCGCGCTACCAGCCGCTGTATCCCTCCGACATGCCGCTCGCTGACAAGATCAGGACCATCGCACGCAGCATTTACGGAGCGTCCGACATCCAGGTCCCCGCGCCTGTGGCGAAGCGGCTGGCTGCGTTCGAGGCAGGCGGGTTCGGCGGTGTGCCGGTGTGCATCGCCAAGACGCAATACAGCTTCAGCGCCGACCCGGCGCTGATGGGGGCACCGTCCGGCCATGTGCTGCCGGTGCGGGAGGTACGGCTGTCGGCTGGCGCGGGCTTCGTCGTCGCAGTGTGCGGCGACATCATGACGATGCCCGGCCTGCCGCGAGTGCCGGCGGCGAACAGCATACACCTGGGTGTAGACGGACAGATCGAGGGGCTGTTCTAGACACCCCTCGACGCCGTCACTGGCTGGGACGAGCAAAAACCCTAGTGAAAGGCTGCTGGCGTCAGGCCACCAGTCCTGCCACGACGCAGGCGCCGAGGCACACCGCGACCAGCAGCGTCACCCATCCCGCCGGCATGGTCCATTCGGGACCGGCGAGCGGGGTCTATACATCCGCCTCCGCTTCCGCGCGCGCCTCCATGACGGCCTTCGTGTTGCCGGCCATCATGCAGCCTGTTCCAAGTCCTCATGGAAGCGATTGCCCGCCGTTGTCGCCTGCACGTGCCCGGCCCGGATGCACCAGTCGCCGAACCGTTCGCCGGGCTGCCGATCCGCGGCATAGCTGTGCAGCAGCGGGCCGAGCGCCGCCAGGATCGCCGCCTCGTCCACATCCCGCCGATACAGCTTGTTCAAGCGGGTGCCGTCGAAGGCTGCGCCGAGATACAGGTGGTAGCGGCCGGGACCGCGGCCGACCATCGCAACCTCCGCCAGATACGGCCGGGCGCAGCCGTTGGGGCACCCGGTCATGCGGAACACGATCTCGTCTTCAGCAAGGCCGGCGTCCGCCATCAGGGTGTCCAGCTTCGTCACCAGGCTGGGCAGGTAGCGTTCGCTTTCAGCCAGGGCCAGGCCGCAAGTCGGCAGTGCCACGCAGGCCATCGCGCGCTGGCGCAGCCGCGACACGCCGCGGTCCAGGCTGTACTCTGCCAGGACGCCCTCAATGCTGGCCTTGTCCTCTGCCGCCACGCCTGCGATCATCAGGTTCTGGTTGGCGGTCAGCACGAACTCGCAGCGATGGATGTTGGCGATGGCGCGCAGGCCGGACATCAGGCGCCGGTCCGGAGTGTCCGTCACCCGGCCATTCTCGACGAACAGGCCATAATGCCAAAGGCCGCCGGCCTCGTGCCAGCCCAGCCGGTCCCCGGTGCCGGTGAACGTCGCGCCGTGCGCAGGCGCCAGGGCATAGCCGAGATGGCCCTCCACCTCCTGCCGGAAGGCGTCGAGGCCCATGCGCTCGATGGTGTATTTCAGCCGGGCGTGCTTGCGGACGCTGCGGTTGCCGTTGTCGCGCTGCACGCGCATCACCGCCTCCGCCACGCCCAGCGCCTGATCGGGCGTGCAATAACCCAGCGGCTCGCTGGTGCGCGGGAAGGTGTCAGGCTCGCCGTGCGTCATGCCCATGCCGCCGCCGACCAGCACGTCATAGCCGACGGTGACGCCATCCCTGACGATGGCGACATAGCCCAGGTCGTGCGCATACACGTCCACGTCGTTCTGCGGCGGCACGGCGATGGCGATCTTGAACTTGCGCGGCAGGTAGGTGAGGCCGTATAGCGGTTCCTCCTCCGGCTCGCCGCCGGCGACAAGCTGCTCGCCCAGCCAGATCTCGTGCCAGGCGCGGGTCCGCGGCAGCAGGCTGTCGCTCAGCGTCTTCGCCAGGTCCAGCGCCGCCGCATTGGCCGGACCCTCATACGGGTTGGAGGTGGCGATCACGTTGCGGTTCACGTCGCCGCAGGCCGCCCTGGTGTCCAGCAGGGCGTCGCTGATGGCCTTGATGGCGGGCTGCAGGTTGCCCTTGATGATGCCGTGATACTGCACGGTCTGCCGGGTCGTCAGGCGCAGGGTGCCGCTGGCCCGCTCCCGTGCGATCTCCGACAGTTGCAGCCACTGCTCCGGCGTTACCCGCCCCGCAGGGATGCGGAGGCGCGCCATGAAGCTCAGCGCCGGCTCCATCCGCTTGCGCCCGCGCTCCGACCGCAGGTCGCGGTCGTCCTGCTGGTAGATGCCGTGGAATTTGGTGAGCTGGGTGTCGTCCTCGGCCAGGGCGCCGGTCCAGCCCTGGGTCAAGCCCTCGGCGATGCTGCCACGTAGGGCGCGGCTGCCGCTCTTGATGATCTCGTTCTTGGACAGCGGCGGTGCAGTGGCGTCGGCCATGGAATGCCTCCTAAGCAAACCTATGAAGGTTTGCGCACAGATGAAAAGCTAAGCAGGCTGGCACGGGCGCAGGCCATCTGCGTGACGGGCCGCGCAAGCCTGCTTAGTAAACGTCGAGCAAATAGCGGCCGGCGCGCTTCATGTCGCTCAACTGCGCTTCGGCTGCTTCGGGGGTGATGGCGGAACCGTCGGCGATGACGTCGCGCAAGGTGGCGTGCACGTCCTTCGCCATGCGGGACTGGTCGCCGCAGACATAAACGTGGGCGCCGTCCTGCATCCAGGCGTGCAGGTTGCGGCGGTGCTCCCACAGCCGGTGCTGCACATAGACCTTCTTGTCCTGGTCGCGGCTGAAGGCTACGTCGATCCGGGTCAGCAGCCCGCGGGACAGCAGGTCCTGCCATTCCAACTGATACAGGAAGTCGTGCGTGTAGCGCTGGTCGCCGAAGAACAGCCAGCTTCGCGCCCCGGTGTCGCCGCCGCCGATGCCGAGCGCGTCGCGCTCCTGCATGAAGGCGCGGAACGGGGCGACGCCGGTGCCGGGGCCGATCATGACGATGGGCACCGCCGGGTCGGATGGCAGGCGGAAATGCGCGTTCGGCTTCACATAGATCGGCAGAGTGTCGCCGACCTTGCGCCGGTCGGCGATGTCGGTGGACGCGACGCCGCCCCGGTTCCGTCCGTGGGTGTGATACCGCACGGCACTGACCAGCAGGTGCGCCTCCTCGCCGACCAGCTTCTGGCTGCTGGCCACCGAGTAAAGCCGCGACGGCAGGCCGCGCAGCAGCCCAGTCAACTGCGGCGCGGTCAGCCGGTTCGGGTAGGCTTCCAACAGGTCCACCACATGCCGGCCCGGCAGGAACTCCGCGAGCTTCCCGGCATCCCCGGCCAGCGCCGCCAGCGCCTTGTCGCCCGTCAGGTCCGCCAGGCCGCGCACCAGGTGCCCGGTGAGGGTGGCAACGTCATGCTTGGCCATCAGTGTCTCGTGCAGGGCCACGTCGCCCTGCAGCCCGGCGGCGGCCATCACGGCGTCCACCGCAGCCGGGTCGTTGCGCGGCACCACGCCGATGGCATCGCCCGGCTCATACGTCAGGCCCGAGCCGGCCAGCGACATCTCGACATGGGAGGTCTGCTTGCCGGAGCGGCTGCTGTTCAGGTTCACCAAGTCGGTGATCTCCGCCGCGAACGGATTCAGCTTGTCGTAGGCGGGCGCGGCTGCCTGGCCGAAGTCCACGTGGATGACGCTGGCGGCCGGGGCGTCCTGCTCCCCGCGCAACTCCTTCAACGTCTTCGTCAGCCAGTCCGCGGCAGGCGCGTCATAGTCCACGTCGCAGTCCAGCCGCGGCGCGGCGCGATGGGCGCCCAGCGCGGCCAAGCGCTCGTCCAGCACACGGCCGGTTTCGCAGAACTGCGCGTAGGAGCGGTCGCCGAGAGCCAGAACGGCGTAGGTCACGCCCTCCATCCGCGGCGCGGAGTCCGCCAGCAGGGCGCCGAGCAGGCCGGTCGCGCGCTGCGGCGGCTCGCCCTCGCCCCAGGTGCTGGCGATCACCAGCAGATTGCGCGCCTTGGCGAGATCGGCTGGCGTCGCGTCGGCGGCGTCCAGCGCCCGGGCCGCGAAGCCCAGGCGGCCCGCGTCCTTGGCGGCCTTGCGGGCCAGGGCCTCGGAGTTGCCGGACTCCGTTGCGAACAGCAGGGTCAGCGCCGGGCGCACGACGGGCGCGGCGGCGGCAGCCGGGCCGGCAGTTGCTGCCTCGATCCCGGCCAGGAAGCCGCTGAGCCAGCTTCGCTGGGTCGGGCTGGTATCGCCGATCACCTTGTTCAGCGCCGCAATGGCCTCGGGCGGGAAAGGGGCGTTGGCGGGCAAGGCGGTCATACGGTGGTCCCTACAGCAATCCGAGGTGTTCAACGCCCACCACGGCAACAAAGGTCAGCACGGCGATGGCCGCCATACCGCTTACGGCGACCGCCACCGGCCGCCAGCCCTGCGCCTGCAAGGCGCGAAGATCAGTAGATAGGCCGACTCCGGCAAACGTCAGCAGGAATGCCCAACGCGACAGGGATGCCAGGTTTGCCGACTGCGCCTGGCTAAATGCGCCCAGGGTCGCCAGCAGGGAGATAACCAGGAAGCCCAGCACGAACTTCGGGAACTTGGCCCACAGGAAAGCGGCCTTGTTGCCGATCCGCTCGCCCTCGCCGCGTGCCGCCCAATACAGCGCGTAGCCGAGCACGACGAAGCCGATGGTGGCGTTGCGGGTGGTCTTGGCCAGCACGGCATAGCGCGCGGCCTCGTCCGAGAAGATGGCGCCGGCCGCCGTCGCCTCCGCCGTGTTGTCCACCGCCAGGCCGACCCACAGGCCATAGGCGTGGTCGCCCATGCCGGCGAGGTGGCCGATGACCGGGAACAGCACCAGGCTGACCGCGCCCAGCAGCAGGATGCTGCCCATGGCGACCGCCACGTCCTCGTCCCGGGCGCGGATGGCGCCACGGGCGGCGATGATTGCCGACACGCCGCAGATCGAGCTGCCGATGGCCAGCAGGCTGACCAGCTTGGGCCGCAGGCCGAAGCGGGTGCCGAGCCAGGTCATGATGAGCATGGACGCCGCCAGCTCCGCGGCGACCAGGATCAGCGAGGTGCCGCCCAGCCGCAGCACGTCGCCCAGCAGGAACCGTACACCGAGCAGCACGATGCCGAGCTTGAGCCAGAACTCGTAGGTCGCCACCCCTGCACGGAAGATGCGCGGGATGCCGAACACGTTGGCGATCACCAGGCCATACAGGATGGCCCACAGCACGTATTCGATGTCGGGCACCGGCGTCGCATGCGCCTTGCCCCAAGCGATGATGGCGGCCTCCGTCAGCTTGCCGGCGTAGCCGATGGCCAGCAGCAGGGCCAGGCCTGGCAGCAGCTCCAGCCCGCGCGCCAGTATGCCGCCGCGCCGAGACGGCGCGCCAAGTGCCGCATCACTCATGTATCAGCCCCCAGCTACCAGACCACGTGCGGCAGAACGCCGGACCAAGCCAGGCCGGCCAGGACCACGGCAAGCAGGGTGGCCAGCCAGTCCGGAGACAGGCTGGGAGTGGGTGAACGGCTGGCATCGGACATGGAAGGACCTCGCAACTTCCGTGAAGTAGGAGGACCGTCCACGCGCGCACAATATCAGCCGTCCAGAAAGCGGGAACTTGCCTGCCAGACCCGCTTGCCGCAGCATATCCATCTCTTAGGGAGGGCTGCGATGGGATATCATTTCAGGCCGCGGGTTCGCCGGGGACGGGAGTGATGCCCTGCGAGTGCACCAGCGCCGTGACCTCGGCGATGCAGGCGTCCAGGGCAGCCGGGTCGGTGCCCTTGGCGACCAGCGCGACGCCGTTGCCGCTGGCGCGGTAAAACGGGTAGCTGCCGAGGTCCAGTTCGGGAAACCGGGCCTGGACGGCGCCCAAAGCCTCGGCGATGGCGCCTTCCAGCAGCCCGGCCGCATGGACGGCGCGGGACTGCACCGGGGTTCCGCCCGGCAGGGTCGGGAGCAGGGTGGCGAACATGGCCTGCATGATGCGCGGGACGCCTGCCATGACGTGGACGTTGCCGATGGTGAAGCCCGGCGCGATGGAAATGGCGTTGTCTATCAGCGTGGCGCCGCGCGGCATGGTCGCCATGCGCTGGCGCGCGGCGTTGAACTCACCGGGCTTGTAGTGCCGCTCCATGCGCGCCCAGGCCTCGGGATGCCGCTCCCAGGGAACGCCAAAGGCGGCGGCGACGCACTCACTGGTGATGTCGTCGTGGGTGGGGCCGATGCCCCCCGTGGTGAAGACGTGGTCGAAGCGGGCGCGGCACTCGTTGACGGTGGTCACGATGGTGTCCGGCACGTCGGGGATCACCCGGATTTCCCGCAGTGGCATGCCGATCCCGCCGAGGCCGGTGGCAATGTGGCGGATGTTGGCGTCCTGGGTGCGCCCGGACAGCACCTCGTTGCCGATCACGAGCAGGCAGGCGGTAGGATTGGTCATGAGGGTCCTTTGGATGGGGCATCTTCTCCCTCTCCCCCCGGGAGAGGGTCGGGGCGAGGGGGTCTTGAGGCTCTGCCCATGCGGATGCAAGCCCGCGTGCCGACCGCACTGGCCGTGCCCCGCTCCGCAGCCGAGACCCCCTCACCCCGGCCCTCTCCCGAAGGAAGAGGGAGACGCAAGCAGCTTACAGGAAGTCGCGCAGCAGCGGGATCAGCGGCAGGTCGGCCGGCGGCATCGGGTAGTCTGCCAGCCGCATCGGGCGCACCCAGGCCAGGGCCTGTCCCTCGCGCCCCTCGGGCCGTCCGGTCCAGCGTCGGCACACATAGAGCGGCATCAGCAGGTGGAACCGCTCATACGCATGGCTGGCAAAGGCGAAGGGGGCCAGGCAGCTTGCGGACATGTTGATGCCCAGCTCCTCCTGCAGTTCGCGGATCAGCGCGGCCTCCGGCGTTTCGCCGGGGTTCAGCTTGCCGCCGGGAAACTCCCACAGTCCCGCCATGCTCTTGCCCGCTGGACGCTGCGCCAGCAGCACGCGGCCGTCCACGTCAATCAGCGCACAAGCAGCCACCAGGACCAAGGGGAGGGCGCCGGCAGCGGCGGGTTTCGGCGGCGGGTCTGCAACCGGCACGGCGGCGGCGGGAGCCAAGTCGGCGCGCGTTGCCTCGAACCGGGTCACTGGATGCTCGCCGCCGCGGGCCAGGAAGCGTTCCCGTCCCTTGCCGACGTCGCGGAAGCCGATACGGCGCAGCACGGCGAGGGATGCCAGGTTGTCGTCCGCGACATGCGCCACGAGCTTCTCGACCGGCAGGTTGGCCAGCGCCCAGTGGGACGCCGCCGCTGCCGCCTCCGTCGCGGCACCGTGTCCCCAGAACCGGCGGCCGATCCAGAACCCCAGGCTTGCCGTCCCCGGCTTGCCGTCCAGGCGCAGGCCGACGCAGCCGACCACCATCTCCTGGCCCGCCTCCTCCCCGGTGATCGCCAGGTGGTAGCCGCTCCCGGCCTCCATCTGCCGGGCGGTGGAGGCGATCCAGTCATCCGTCAGCCGGCGCGGATACGGGAAGGGCAGCCGCGACAGCATCCGCACCACCGCCCAATCGTTGACCAGGCGATGCACCTCCGTCGCATCGCCGGCGTGCAGCGGGCGCAGCAGCAGCCGCTCGGTCCGCAGCGGCGCGAAGCGGGGTTCCTCGGGAAGCAGTTGCAATGCCATAAGGATGCAGCCTGCTGATGCACTGGCGGAGAAGCAAGCTCCAAGTCATTTTAACAAATCGTTTTCCGGCAGTGTGGGCGGCGCGCTACACTGACTCGGCACTAGCTGCGGTAGCTGCCGTTGATGTCTATGTAGCCGTGCGTCAGGTCGCAGGTCCAAGCGGTTCCCTGGCCCTTGCCGAGGCCCATATCCACGGTGATGCCGATCTCGCGCCCGCGCATGTGCTCGACCACCGGACCTTCGTCGTAGCCCGGCACCACGCCGCCGTCCCGCGCCATCCAGGTGCCGCCAACGCCGACCGAGAGCTTGTCCCGGTCCGCCGGCTCACCCGCCTTGCCGACCGCCATCACGATGCGGCCCCAGTTGGCGTCCGCCCCGGCGACCGCCGTCTTGACCAACGGCGAGTTGGCGACGGCCATCGCCACGCGCCTGGCCGACTTGTTGGAAACGGCGCCGGTCACGTCTATGCGTACCAGCTTCTGCGCGCCCTCGCCGTCGCGGACCACCTGTAGCGCCAGGTCCAGCAGCACGGCCTCCAGCGCGTCGCGGAACACGCGCAACGCTTTCTTGCCGCCCTTGCCGGTCTTATCGTGGTCCGCCTGGCCGGTGGCGAACATCAGCACGGTGTCGCTGGTGCTGGTGTCGCTGTCCACGGTGGTGCGGTTGAAGCTGCGCCGTACGCCGCGGGCCAGCATGTCCTGCAGCACGGCGCCGGGCAGCTTGGCATCGGTGAACACGAAGCACAGCATGGTCGCCATGTCCGGCGCCACCATGCCGCTGCCCTTGGCAAAGCCGCTGATCCGTACCGTTGCCCCGCCCAGTTGCGCCGTTCGCGTGGACCCCTTCGGGAAGGTGTCGGTGGTCATGATGCCGCGCGCCGCGGCCTCCCATCCATCGGTGCCCAGGGAGGCATGCAGCGCCGGCAGGGCCGAGGTGATGCGCTCGTGCGGCAGCATCTCGCCGATGACGCCGGTGCTGGCGACGAACACCTCATGCGGATGGCAGCCCAGGATGGTGGCGGCGGCGTCCGCGGTCGCCTCCACGGCATCCATCCCCGCGCGCCCGGTGAAGACGTTGGCGTTGCCGGCGTTCACCACCACGGCGCGAGCATGGCCACCGTGCAGCGCCTTGCGGCACCAGTCCACGGGGGCGCCGGGGCACTTGTTCTGGGTGAACACCCCGGCGACCGTCGTGCCTGCCGGCAGCTCCGCCATCATCAGGTCGGTGCGGTCCTTGTAGCGTATGCCGGCCTCCGCAGCCCCCAGCCGGACCCCCGCCATCGGCGGCAAGTCCGGCAACGGCACCGCAAGCGGCGACACCGGCAAGGCCACGGCGTTACTTGCCCGGTGCCGCGGGAGCGGCAGGTGCCGTCGGTGCGGCGGGCGCACCCGGCAGCGGCTGCACCGGAGCCTCGGTCAGCGGCGTGCCGTCCAGGTTGAACTTCTGGACGGCGAGTCCCTGCTTGGCCGTCACCAGCACGCGGGCGACGCCCTCTTGGATCAACTGCTGCCGCACCTCGTCCTTCACCTGCTCGAACGACGGGGGCGGCGCCGTCCGCAGCTCCTCCAGCTTGATGACGTGCCAGCCGAAGCGCGTCTTGACCGGCATTTCGGTGTAGCTGCCGGGCTTCAGGTTGAAGGCGGCCTCGGCGAACTCCGGCAGCATGTCGCCGCGCTTGAAGAAGCCGAGGTCGCCGCCGTTGGTGGAGCCGGCCGGGTCGGTGCTGTATTTCTTGGCCAGCTCGGCAAAGTCGGCGCCACCCTTCAGCTCCTCGATGATCTTCTTCGCCGTGTCCTCGTCGGGCACCAGGATGTGCCGGGCGTGGGCTTCCTGCTCACCCGACTTGCCGGCGACGTCGCGCTCGTAGCGGGCCTTGATCGCCTCGTCCGTCAGCCCCGGCGCGATCTCGCGCGTCAGCAGGGCGTTCTGCAGCGCGGTGTCGGTGGCGCGGGCGATCTGGCGGCGAACCGCAGGGTCCCTATCGAACCCGTCGCGCCGGGCGGCGATGATGATGGCCCGGCGGTCCACGAGCTGGTCCAGCAACATGGGATACAGCACCGGGGCCGGCATGCCGCGCAGCTCCTCCGGCAGGCTTTGGGCGGCATCGGCAAGCTCGGAGGCACGGATTTCGTCCGTGCCGACGCGGGCGACGACAGGATCGGCCGGGGCGCCAGGCGCGGCGGAGGCGCTGGACGCTGGCGGAGACGAGGCAGGGGGAGGCGCGGGCGTGGCAGCCGCTGGCGGCGGGGCA
>CAXTDP010000107.1:0-236 GCA_964242295.1 uncultured Acetobacteraceae bacterium
GCGGCCCGCACCCGGAGCGCCCCAGCCCCGCCACGGCGCATGCCTCCAGGGTTGACCCGCGGCGAGGCCGGAAGACAAGCAAGGCAGAAACCAGCAGGCAGGGTGCGCCAGCCAGCCTGAACCGCGCCGCTGCAACGGTCACGCTGGCACGCAAGGCGTCGCATCTGGGCAAGCACTACCGCTCTTCAGTCCGGACCGCCCGCTCCATGTTGCGGCGGGCAATCGCGGCATGATCG
>CAXTDP010000107.1:246-11475 GCA_964242295.1 uncultured Acetobacteraceae bacterium
GCTTGGTGCTGCCGGCAGCTAGCCAGCCCCACCAGCGCCGCGCTCAGCGTTGCGGCGCGCAATCGCGGCATGATCGTCCACCCGCTCGGACCCCTCCCCACGCCGAGCACGGCGGGCCGCGTTAGGACCGATCTTGTTCTGCGGCTCCAACGCGATGCCGCGCTCGACATGCGAACGATGGTCGATCCGCACCGCATGTCCGTGCGCCGCCAGGCAGGCATTCGCCATCTCCGCCCACAGACGGCGCCAGCCCAGCGCCGTCGCACGGTCATTCCAAGCCCGCTCCTTCAGGCCGAAGCCTTCCGGGCCAAACCGACGGCACGTCAGCAGCACCTGGGCATACGGCTTGGCCTGCCCATCCTCCCGCACCGCCCAATGCACGTTCAGGTCCGCCATCATGCCGTCCGCCACGAACGCCGCCTGCACGTAGGCGCAGGCCAGCGCAACCAGTTGCTCCTGCGTCAGCTCGAACGGCAGCGCGAACTCGACCTCGCGCGCTACGCCGGCATCGCGCCGCCGCTCGCCCGCCTCAACCGCGTTCCACAGCGTCCCGCGGTCTCGGAACCGCTCCGGCGCACCTGCCGGCAGCAGCACCGCCGAGAACACCGGCGCCGTGCCGCGCTTTGCCGGCAGCGGCGCCATCATCCGGCCCAGCCGCTCGTCATGCAGCCGGACCCGCGCACGGTCAGCCGCGACCGCGACCGCGCTCTGACCCTTCGAGCGTTGCACCACGCCCAAGCGCAAATGGTAGATTGCCATCGTCTAACCCCCAGTCCGGCCGGGCCTGCCCAACCCGGCCCGATCCGGCCCGGTCAATCGCCCATCCCGGCAGGCTGGCCGGCATGCCACCTGCGCGAAGCCACTCGGTGGCGCCCGCCACACACGACCCACCAACGGCTGGAACACCAGGTCAAGCGCCAGGTCATCCATCCATCGCACCAGCGTACGCAGTCTTTTCATGTAACGGCCCTCCGTGCCACATGCGCTCCCCTGCAGATTGCCCGCCGGTGCGCCGGTGCCGACTGTCGGCCAAGGTGGCGCGAACGGGCACAGGGCAGCAGCGCCCTTGGCCTACTCAAAGGTGAGCCGCTGCTGCGGGAACGCCCCTGGCACGTCCGCCGGCACGCAGCAGTGCGATCCGCTGTAGCCGTATAGCTCGATGCCGAAACACAGCAGGACCAGGGCGTACCTGATGGCAAGGCAGCCCACCATCCTCCATCCTCCCCGGGAACCCTCCTTGGTCAACAGCCTGATCGCGCCGACCATGATGGCGACACTCGCCGCCGTGGCTGCCGTGCCGATCACCGGATCGTCGCCGGGCATGCGGCCATGGCTGAACTCGATCAACGCACCGGCCAAGCCTGCGCCGGCAATGAACGTAGGCTCGATCAGGAAGCGCCGGGACCTGTGGGCAGTGCCCTTGCCGCCCTGGTCGCCCGTGCGCGCCCCGTTGGGCGACCGGCAGCCAGGGGCAGGTGCGCTGCCAGCCCGCGGCAACTCGGGGGTCACGTCCTAACTCCGCATCTCGGCGTCACACGGCGCAGCGCGTCGCACCCATGCCAGCGCGGCCGGGATCACCGCATACGGCTCCCGGTGCGGCAATCCGAACCGGCCATGCCGAAACTGCATCCGAACCAGGTTGAACTCCTCTGCAGCCCGCCACCGCGGCGGCTGGTGCTCGTAGAACCGAAATGCACCCGGACGCAGCGCGACATCACGCAGCCCATGCGGCACCAGCCGGCCCAGCCTGCCCCGCACGCCGCCTCGCGCCGCACGCTGCATGCCAGCCTTGATGAGCGCGCTTCGATACACCGAGTTGGCTAGGTCCTCGAACACCTCGGATACCCCAACGCCACCGTGCGTCCAGTCCTGCATGAAGCAGATATGCCACACTCCGGCCCGGTCCGAGATCGTCACCAGCGCCCGCGCGCCCTTCAGCGCGTCGCAGCTGCTGGTCAGCAGCTCCTCGCGCCTGAAATGCCGCCAAAGCTGCAAGTCGCCGCCAGTGAACGCCACCATCCCAGGCGGCTGGCCTACCGGCAGGCCAGACAACGTCGCCGTCCGCGCCTCAGCCTCCAGCCGGCAATACAGGCGGTCCGTCTCTTCCACCGACCCCAACGCCTCGAAATCCACCACCGGCGCCTCACCACCCCCGGTCCAAAAGTGGAACCGCCACCGCGCATAATCCTGAACCGTCGCGTGACGGGTCTTGAACGTCCATAAACACGCAAGGTGGTGGGCGTCGAACGCCGCTTGCATCTTGCTCCGTGCCCGGCCTGTGACGCCGCGAGGCCCAGGACCATGCAGCAGCTTGCTCAACCGCTCCCGCTCCAACGCGTGACGGTCATGCACCGCGTCCGCCTCCGGGTCATACAGCTCGTTCCTGGTCGGCATCCCCCTGCTCCCTCCTTGCCTGCTGACGATCAGCCCCGCCAGGGTCCGCCACGGCGGCGCGAACGGATGCGGCAGATCGAAGGGAGCGCCCCCCTGCTCGGCGTGGGCGTGTCCCCACCGAGCGACGGGGCCGGGCTCTATCGCCGCAAGCGCGGCGACGGAGCCGCGCAAGCGCGCGTCTCCGCCCCTTCGGGGTCACGATCCCTCACGCAAGCAAGAAAGGCAGCACCAGCCAAGGCATTGATCCCCAGTGTCGTCTGCCGTGATGCTGCACGCGGAGCCAGTTAGCCGACGGCTATGCTCCTCACCTGCACCTGCACCTGCGCATGTCGTGGTTCGGGGTTGTGGCCCCACTGATGTGATTAATGCATGTCGAATCCAACTGTCCCGTTCGACATGATCGATGGAACGCAACGCCTGCGCAGATTATAAGGATTACTCCAAGGCTTTAGATCCGAAGCCAAGATCCAGCCAGTGTGTTTGTCAGCGAACAAAGCTTGGAGAAACCCCGCCCGAGTTTCCAACGGAAATGTCACAAGCACTACCGATGGTGCCCAGCTTGCGACAGGCGCCGACAATGATGGGATATTGCGAACTGGAACGCCCTGCGTGGGGTCTAACGTTGGCGCTGGCGGGTTTGCAACCTGCATGCAGGTGTAGCCCGGCAAGGGCCGGACTGCTTGTAGACCTTGGGCACTGGCTTCCAAACCTGCGAGCGTCACCAGAATGGCTGCAAGAAAGATTTGACGCATGATAAACCTCTATGATCCAGATAATAGGACAGGAGCGGATGCAGCCGATGAGCCAATTTTAGTGGTAACTGACGCGCGCCAGGCTTCAACCGTAGTGACACCAGGCACAATCCCGTTGCTTTTGTAACCAGCTAGGGTGAGTGGCACGAGTTCGCTCATGAGCACATTGGGAGAAGCTTGTGCTACCGCAGCGGCCGGACCCGGTCCGAAATTGTAGTAACCTCTGACATCGAGCACCGATGGGTTCGGCACGTTGTTATTTTGCAGTGACACTGCCCCTTGCCGAAGATACTCGGCCGCGGCGATGCTTTCCGTCGCCGGGTCCAGTTTGCCCGCTAAGCCAGGCACGATGTTCGCCGCCAGGCTCGGGTTGCGCGCCAGGGCGGAGTTCATCGCTGCCGTGTAGGTGCTGTCCAGCATCTGGAACGTGCCCGTGATCGTGGTGCTGGAGGACGCCGGGTTCGTCTGGCACCCGCCCGCCTCGATCTGACACGTCGCCGCTAACGCAACCGGCGTGATTCCGACCGTCTGTGCGTTCTGCGACGCTGCCTCGCCCCAGCTCCGCGACATCATGGATGTCATCGACCGGCTGCCCGCGCCGTCGCCCGTGCTGCCGGTCCCCGTGCCGTCGCCCGTCGAGCCGGTGCCGGTCGTGGCGCTGCCGTCCGTGGGCGTGCTGCCGCCAAGCGCAGTCGCGCCAGCCGGCATCATGAACGCCGGTAGGCCCGTCTCCTCGTAGGTCGGGATTGGCAGCAGCGGCACGCCGGTCATCTGCTCTGCCGTCACGTCGGCCCAAGCACGGCCACTGACTGCCATAGCCCACGCAACGACAGCGGACGCCAGCAGGGCAGCATGGAACGGCCGCCATCTGGTGCTGGGATGCTCCATGCGGCCAGGCGGGGAGGTTGAAATCAAGGGGCGCATCGGGTTTCCTCGCTTGTGGATGCGCAAGCATCGCCCCGCGTTGCGCGAACGGCCTGCTCCGGCCTGCCTGGAACCGGGGAACTCGCCTCGGCAGCTGCGAACACCCCCTTGCTGCACCTCACGGCCAAGCCCGACCTCACAAGGCTACACAGGACGCTCAAGGTGGAGCCGGCCGAACGCCCAACCGCCTGCGCAACCTCGCTGTAGTGTGCCGGCTGGCCAAGGCGGGCCACCACTGCGTCCTGAGCCGGGAAGGAACAGGTGATTGTATCCTGCCGCACGCTCTCCTGTGCCGCACCGGCGCGCTCGTAGCGTCCGTAGCCGACGCGAACCGCCACGCCGCGCCGACACATGGCTGCCAGGTGACCGGTTGCGTTCGGAATGCTGCGGCCGATGTGGGCCGCCACCTCCCACGCTTGGCGCGACTCGGACAGGAAGGCAAGAATGGCATCGCGGATCGGCTGCGGACGGGCGCGCGGACCGGTGACGATCTCCGGCTGGCTGCCAGACGGTGGTGCGACATACAGGCCGTAACCAACCCGGACGGCTTGGCCACGTCTTGCCATCTGCCACAGCCTGGACCTCATGTTGTCCTGGCTGCTCCCCATCAGCTCGGCGATCTCTGCCACGCTTCGTGTCCCGGACAATGCCGTCAGCAACTGCGCCCGGTTCGCTTCCCGCTTCTCGGCGCCCGTCGCAGCGTCCGTTGCCGCTCCGTCACTGTTTGCGTCGCTACCCGATCTGGTCATCCTTGTTATCTCCTGCCCCGTCATACGGGGCAGAGGGGACTACGGCGTGGCGCGAACGGGGCGCCTATCCTGCCGACGCCGGTCCGCATGCCCTACCGGACATGACCAGCCCTGTCCGAGAGAGCATGACTTATCGCCCTTTGCGCTCCTCCGACCGGCTTTGCCACCAGAGCCGGTCGGAGGGGGAGAACGGATCTCATTCTATGTTGGCGACAGCAGCGACTTCAGCGCGCAAAACGCCTCGCCAGTGCGGGCGTCCGTGGTGGGGGTGGCCTGGCACTGCCTGATCCGTTCCAGGACCTGGGCACCCGCAGCCACGGAATTGTCCGGCCTCCAGTTGCCCCACACGAAGCCGCCCAGCACCAGAGCCAAAGCCGCGGCAGCGATCCCCGCAGCCCGGCCCCACTGCACCTTCTGGTTGAACCGCACCTGACGGATCACGACCGCCTTGCCGACGGCTTGCACCATCTGCGGCACGATGCTGTCCACCAAGCCAGCGATGAGCTTCTCCTTCTGCACCTCGAACCCGACCTGCGCCATCTTGGCCTGTTCGAGCAGCCTGCCCGCCTCGCCCCGTGCCTCTTGCAGCTTCTTCAGTTCGCCCTCGGTCATGGCCCTCGCGTCGCCCACCACCTCCACGGTCTGCTTGAGTTGGACGTCACACACGTCAGCCAGGCTCACCAGCGCGGCGCGCATCGCCGTCACCCACACTCCAAGCGGTCCGGTCCCGTCGATGCCCTCGCGCCAGGCTGCCTGCTCCATCGCTAAGGCTGCCGCACGCACCTTCTCCGCGCTCCCCGGCTTGGGCGGCGGCGCCACATCCTTCCCAGAACCATCCATCAGAGCCTCCCTTCCTCTGTGCGCGTGGACGACCAACCAGGACCTGCACTGTCCGTTGTAGGCGGCATGTCCCAGATACCGTATCCAAGGGGCACGGTGTTGATGCCGTGCGTCGCCATGCGCCGGCCGGTTCCGCGCCGCACATCGGTGAGCCCGATGCCAACCGTGCGCGACACAATGAAGGCGGAGATCGCGAGCAGCACCTCCTGCATCGCCTCGTTGGCGGAGATGTCGAACAGGTCCGGGTGAACCTCGGACCAGCGACGGTCGCCCAGCCCGAGGCGGCGCTGGATGGTGTCGGACACCAACGGACTCTCTATGGCCCCGAACCGACGGCTCAGGGCTGCGGCGACGACGGCGGACCCCTCGGCCTCGGCCATCGTGGGAGCGGACACCCTGGCATGCATCGCCCGCATGTCCTCGACAGATGCCGGCTTTATGAGGGAGGCTGGGCGCTCGCAGTCCTCGCGCAGGTCGAAGGTGATGGCGACGGGAGAAACGTCGAGCACTCCGACCTCGCGCGCGCGTGTCGGGGCCGTTCGGGCAAGGCAGTGCATGGTCCCGCGCTGGCCCGTCTCGTCGGCCTCGGTCAGCACTCCCACCCGGTCAATTGGCACTTGGCCAGGCAGGGGCTCCCACCGGCCCTCGACCTTCGCGTCCCACTCCAGCCAGGTCAGCCCAGAAACGGGAGCGCCCTGGTCCAGGGACCTGACCGTCACCGAGAGGTCCGAGATGCGCAGGTCCTCGGCAAGCGCAGTCACGCGGGACGACAAGGCGAAGCGGTTGGCGCCCATGATCAGCCGCCAGGCCGGTAGGAACGGCCCGCCGTCGTCGCCCTTCTCCTCCAGCATGGCCCTGTGCGCCACGCTCCAGGCCAGGTCGATGTCCTCGGACGGAAGCACCCCGGCCTGTATGCGGGGACGGAGCGCCTCCAACCGGCGCCGCTGCTGGCGGTTCATGGCATCCACCCCAGGGCGCCGATGCGCCCTAGCTCGTTCAGCACCTTCGTGAGGAACTGCTTCGCCATGAACTGGCGCACGGGGTCGAAGGGCCGACCGTCCGCACCGATCCCACCGCTCGCGGCCTGAGCGAAGGACAGGCCGGCACGCCGCATCTCACCCATGCACGGCAGCCGCGGCATGAACATCGGCTTGACGCCGGCCTTGATGAGGTCAGCGAGTTCGGGGCGATTTATGATCGGGTCGAAGGCTCCCTGGGGCGTGCGCCCTTGCAGGATAAGGTGCTCGTTGAAGATCAGGATGCTGTGCTTGGGCCGGAAGTAGCCAGCGTTCCAGATGGACAGGATATGGTCGAAGTCATCCATCTCCGGGCCGCAGCTGAAGAAGCCAGCCGGAACAAAGCCGTGCGCCTCGCACAGGTCCACGACGCCGAGGTCGCGGCCATACTCCTGCATCGCGCGGTCGCCGCCGCTCAGGTCGACCATGAGCGATTGCTGCCGCGACAACGCCGTGCCGATCGTTGACGTGATCCAGTCCTTGATGTCCGCGGTTTCATCGCTTTCCGGTGGCGGCAGCGCCTCGCCTTCGGCGTCGGCATGATAAAGGCCGGTCAGGGTGGGATTGCGCCGATCGCCGTCTCCGACCAGGACGGGTCGCCCGGCTAGCAGCGCGAACTGGATGGCGATGTCCAGCATGGTCGTGCCGCCGGTCCGGCCACGGCCGAAGCGGAAAGTGACACTGGGATGCCGCGGTTCCAAGAGCCGCTCGGGAAGCTGGATGGGAGCGCGGGCAGGCTGGTGCTGATCCATGTTAAGGTCCTTCTTTGAACGTGTCTTCATCGTCCGCTCCGTTCCGCTAGGATGCGGCGCAATCCGGCCAAGGCTTCTTCGGGTGTGCAGTCCTCGTTGTTCACGATCGCGCTCGCCTGGTTAGGCGAGCTTGGCGCGAACGGGCGTGAAGCCGGCGGTGCGGTCGCCTCCTGGGGCCGCCAGGTCGCAGGCATGCGTGAGGGAGGCAGCCGACCCGAGGCTTTCTGCCTCGCAGCAGCCTCCCGGCTTTCCACTAACTGGCGGACGCTAAGCCAGGTTTGCCTCGCGTTCTGGGCGCTTGGGGTTTTCCCAGCGCCGTCTAGAAGGCCAAGATCCGCAAAGCGGGCGCGAAGCGGCTCCCATCTGATGCGAGTTCCATCAGCTGCCTTCGCGAGGTCTTCGTAGTTGTCCAGCATCCACCAAAACAGCGGTGACCGTTCTGGTCCCTGGCGGATCGAGGCGAGGATTGCGCTCAAGGCGCGCTTGCTTTTGCTCATGCCTGCACTGATGCCCCGCTACGGCGCGAATGGTGCTTAAAGCGTCGGATCAACGTTGGGGGAACGCAGGACGAGCGTTGGCTAGCCGTTGGCCATCCGTTGGGGCAGCGTTGGGGTGGAAAGGGTTCTATGCACAATTGCACCGGTGGTGCAGTGACGCTGCTGTCCGAACCCGGTCCTGAATGCGGTCCGTGCCGTTCGCGCCGCGTCGGGCGATCCTGACGCGACCCAAGGAGGCGCGCATGGACACCACCCTGAAAGACGTCCTGACCGAGAACAAGCAAGCTGCTCACGAAACCGCGAGCGTTTTGTCCAGCCACGGCGACCTGCTGCGGATCATCATCGAGCGCCAGGACCAGATGATCGAGCTGCTCACGCCCAAGGAAAAGGACGGGCCGGGCCTGGACGAGATCCTGGGCCACATGGCCGGTCAACTGAACGAGCTGACCGCATATGCTCGGCAGATCGTCAAGATGCTGGGCGGACTGGAACAGAACCTGCCAGGGGACGCAGCGAGTGCCGTCGTGGCCCTGCTTGGCTCAACAAAGATTGCCGCTGAGCCGGTGAACGGCCGGGGCAATCGGGCATGATGCCGTTCCGCAAGATTGCGGCTGCCAGCAAGGGCAGCCTGCTGCGCGCCTACTTCACCGAGAACACGCCGGAACCGATCCACGATCCTGGCTTTGCGGCCGGGCGCACCCTCGACCCTGGCGGGCGGCTGACCGCCTATTATACGGGCCGGGACAGCCGGGCGACATGGCGGCCAGACATGCCCCTGGCGGTCGCCCAGGTGCTCGGCATAGACCCGACGCGCATGCCACGGGACAAGGAGTTGGACCGGCTGTTCGAGGCAAAGCGCGCCGATACGGGCGAAGCCTGGTCCAAGCACGAGCGCAAGATCAGCGCCTATGATTTTACCTTCTCGCCGCACAAATCGATCACGCTCGCGGCCGAGTTCGCCCAGACGCCGGCTGAGAGCGCGGCCATCTGGAACGCCATAGACCGCGCGAACGACGACGCTATGGGCTACGTGGCCCGCGAGCTGGGCTGGGCGCGCAAGGGCAAAGGTGGTGAGGACGGCGCCGACCCGGGGGAGGTCGGGTGGGTCAGCTTCCGCCACCACACGGCACGGCCGACGCTGGCTGTCCAAGACGGGCCGAATGGCGCGACCTACCTGGCCGACGCGCCGGTCGGAGGCGACCCGCACGCCCATGTCCACAATGCCCTGTTCAACGTCGTCGTCACCGAGGACGGGCGGGTCGGCTCCCTCGACACCCAGCGGCTGCAGTCACGGGTGCTGGAATTCGGTTCCTATGCCCAGGCGTGCCTTGCCAACGAACTGCGCCGGCTTGGCATACGCACAGCCTACGACAAGGACGAGAAGGCGGTGGTGCTGGAAGCAATACCGCAGCACGTCAACGAGGCGTTCAGCAAGAGCAGCAAGCAGGTGCTGCGCGGTGCCAAGGCATTCGCGGAGGAGCAGGGTCTCAACTGGGACGAGCTGCCGGCAGAACGGAAGTTCGAGATGCTGCGAGAGTCGGCGACAGCCGAGCGCCTGGCCAAGAACGCCGGCAAAACTGACCGCGAGCTATGGCGCGAGCAAGCCGGGAAGATCGGATGGGAACACACCTCGGTGCTGGACGGGGTGCAGCACCCGCACCTGACCGACGGCGAACGGTTCGACACGGCCTACGCCTTCGCGGCACGGCATGTGGCTGAGGAGTTCCAAACTGCAGCGGTTCTCGACCATGACCGACTGCGCTACCATGTCACCCGCGGGCTGATCGGCACCGGCGTCAGCGTCCCGGAGGACATCGACTGCGTGGTGGAGCTGCTGGAAAGTCGCGGCATCGAGCTGCGCGGCGAGCACGTCGCCTTGATCGTGGGTCAGACGGACGAGAAGGTGCGGGTCACGAACACCGCCCAGGTCAGGATCGAGCAGGGCCTGGCCCAACAGGCGAAGCGGGCCGCGCTGGACAAGTCGGGTGCCCTGTCCGTCGAGGCCCTCCGCTCGGCCGTCGCCCGGTCGGGCCTAGATTTCACCACGGAGCCGGAGCATGGCGGGGCGCAGTTGGCGGCCATCCATGCCCTGGGCGGGGGAGGGGCGCTGACCCTGCTCACGGGCGTCGCCGGCGCGGGCAAGACGACGCTGCTGCAGCCACTGGTCGCGGCCTGGCAGGCGGACACGCGCTTTGACCCGGGCGGACGGGAGGTGGTTGGCATGGCCACCGCCTGGCGCCAGGCAGACGCGCTGCGCGACGCCGGGATAGACCGGACCCTTCCGCTGCAGCCCATGCTGGCCGCCATCGAGTCCGGCGAGTTCCAGCCAACGCGCAACACGGTGCTGGTGATCGACGAGGTGAGCCAGGTCGGACCCCGTCCCATGCTGGCGCTGTTGGCACTGCAGGCCCGCACCGGCATGACCATCAAGGCCCTGGGCGACCGCGAGCAGGCTCAGGCCATCGAGGCCGGCGATACCATCGAGATCATGCGCCGCGCCCTGCCCAAGGAGGCGCTGCCGGAGATCCTGACCACCGTGCGGCAGGAGACCAAGCGGGGGCGGGTCATCGCTGGGCTGTTCCGCGGCACCGAGCTTGACCCTGAAGCTACCTTGAAGGACCGTCAGGAGCACCGGCTGCATGAGGTCGCGGAGGCGCTGGCGATGAAGCGGGCCGACGGCACGGCCATGCTGGTCGGCGGCGACCAGGACCAGGTGGTCGGGCGCATCGCGGACCTGTACATGCAGCGCCGCGACCACCTGCGGGCGTCGAGCACCGGGCGCACCGTCACGGTGTCCGTGCCGACCAACGAGGATGCCGCCGACGTCAGCCGCGTCATCCGGTCGCGGCTCAAGGCGCGTGGCGAGATCGGCGCCGACGAGGTGACCTACAAGGCCGTCGACCAGCGCGGCGAGACATACGACCTTCCGGTTGCGACAGGGGACCGCCTCCGTCTGTTCCGGCGCACATGGGCCAGGATCGACGGCCGCGGCGGGTCGATCGGCAACAATGGCGATGTGGTGGAGGTGGTCGGGCGCACGGAGCACGGCTTGCGCCTACGCGCCAAGGACGGCCGGGTCGGCGACGTGGAATGGCGGCGCATGTCCGACGACAAGACCGGCCGGTTGCTGCTGGGCTTCGGGCACGCGCTGACCATCGACGCCGCCCAGGGCCTGACCTCGGGCGAGCACATCAACGCCCTGCCGCGGGGCAGCGCCGGCCTGACCGCGTTCAAGGCTTACGTCGCCGAAAGCCGCAGCAAGGGCGCCACCTGGACCATGATCGCCGAGGCTCCCGTGCATGACG
>CAXTDP010000108.1:0-11433 GCA_964242295.1 uncultured Acetobacteraceae bacterium
GTACGCCCGCGCGGGGCGGCAGCCGGCGGCGCGGCGCGTCGGACGGCACGCCGATCCCAGTGCTGAGCGCCCACAGCGAGCAGCGGGACGTGCCGGTTTGGCTGGATGGGCTGGGGACGGTGCAGGCATTCAACCAGGTGCAGATACGCCCCTTCGTGGACGGGCCGCTGGTCGAGGTGCGGTTTCAGGAAGGCCAGAATGTCAAGAAGGGCGACGTGCTGGCGCTGATAGACCCCCGTTCGTATCAGGCCAGCCTGGATGCCGCGACTGCCAAGAAGCAGCAGGACGAGGCCACCCTCGCCAACGCACGGCTGGACGTCGGCCGCTACGCCAAGCTGGCCGCGGGTCAATATAGCAGCGGGCAGCAGGTGGACACCGCCCGTGCCACAGCCGCGCAGTTGGAAGCGCAGGTGCGCGGCGACCAGGCGCAAATAGATACGGCGCGGACCAACCTGGGCTATACCACCATCACGGCGCCGATAGACGGCCGGATCGGCATCCGTCAGGTGGATGCAGGGAACCTGGTGCGAGCCACGGACCTGTTGCCGCTCACGGTCTTGACGCAGTTGAAGCCGATCTCGGTCATGTTCACCCTGCCGCAACAGGCGTTGCCGGCCGTGGCCGCGGCAATGGAGGAAGGGATGCCGGCGGTGCTGGCGCTGCGCCAGGGCGGCGATGCCGCCAACCCGCTGGACCGCGGCCAGCTTGCGGTACTGGACAACCAGGTGGACCCGGCAACCGGTACCATCAAGCTGAAGGCCACGTTTCCCAACGACAAGCTGCTGCTCTGGCCCGGCGGGTTCGTGAACGTGCGCATGCTGTCCCAGACGCTGCGCGGGGTCACCACGGTGCCCACCGCCGCGGTTCAGCGGGGTCCGCGGGGGGCATACCTTTATGTCGTGAACGGGGATGGTCAGGCGCAGCGCCGCGAGGTGAAGATCGGCCATGAGGATGACGGCATCAGCGTCATCGCCGGGGGGATGGCGCCGGGCGAGCAGGTCGTCACCGACGGCGCCCAGCGCTTGACGGAGGGTGCCCATGTCGCCGTGGCCGGGCCTGACGGCAACGCGCCGGACGCTGTGCCGCGGGAGCGCGGTGCGCCGGGCACGGGCGGCAGGGGACGGCGGCGCACGGCGGGCAACGGGTGAACATCTCCGCCCCCTTCATCGCACGGCCTGTCGCCACGTGGCTGCTCGCCGCGGCTGTGCTGCTGGGCGGGCTGATGGGCTACCGCGCGCTGCCGGTATCTGCGCTGCCGACGGTAGACTTCCCGACCATCCAGGTCACGACGCAACTGCCCGGCGCCGGGCCGGACACGGTGGCGACGCTCATCACCGCGTCGCTGGAACGGCAGTTCGGCCAGATCACCGGCCTGCAGGTGATGACCAGCACCAGCAGCGAGGGTACCAGCCAGATCACGCTGCAGTTCAACCTGAACCGCCAGTTGGACAGCGCCGCGCAGGACGTGCAGGCGGCGATCAACGCCGCCGCGGGGACCCTGCCGACCACCCTGCCCTATCCGCCGATCTATGCGAAGGTAAACCCGGCGGATGCGCCGATCCTGTCGCTGGCGCTGACCAGCGACACCATCACCCTGGACCGCATCAGCGACGCCGCCGATACGCTGCTGCAGCCGAAGCTCAGCCAGGTTGACGGGGTGGGCAAGGTGTCGGTCCAGGGGGGTCTGCGGCCCGCCGTCCGCGTGCGGCTGGACCCAGCGCGGGTGGCAGCCTATGGCCTGGCGCTGGAAGACGTGCGGACCGCCGTTGCCGCCGCCAACGTGAACGGCGCCAAGGGCGGGTTCGACGGGCCGCGCCAGGCGTATGCGCTGGGTGCCAACGACCAGCTTGTGACGCCGGACGCCTATCGGGACCTGGTGATCGCCTACAAGAACTCTGCGCCGGTGCGACTGTCCGACGTGGGCAGCGTGATCGGCGGCGTCGAGAACGACCGGGTCGCCGGGTGGTATAACGGCACGCCTGCCGTTGTGCTGGACATCCAGCGCCAGCCCGGCGCCAACATCGTCAGCACCGTCGCCGCCATCAAGGAGGCGCTGCCGGCGCTGCAAAACTCCATGCCGGCCGGGGTGGCGATGACGGTCGTCACCGACCGGACCGAAACCATCCGGGCATCGGTCGCGGACGTGGAATACACCCTGGTGCTGTCCATCGTGCTGGTGGTGGGGGTGATCTTCCTGTTCCTGCGCAGCGCGCGGGCGACGGTGATCCCGGCGGTGGCGCTGCCGCTGTCGCTGATCGGCACCTTCGGCGTCATGGCGCTGTGCGGCTACAGCCTGGACAACCTGTCGCTGATGGCGCTCACGGTCGCGACCGGCTTCGTCGTGGACGATGCCATCGTGATGATCGAGAACGTGGTTCGCTACATCGAGGCCGGGGAGAAGCCGCTGGCTGCGGCCTACAAGGGCGCGGCGCAGATCGGCTTCACCATCGTGTCGCTCACCATCAGCCTGGTCGCGGTGTTCATCCCGCTGCTGTTCATGACCGGCGTGGTCGGCCGCCTGTTCAACGAGTTCGCGGTGGTGCTCAGCACGTCGGTCATCGTCTCAGCCGTCGTGTCGCTGACCCTCACCCCCATGATGTGCGGCCGCTTCCTGCGCGCGGATGAGCGCCCGAGTTGGCTGACCGGGTGGTTCGAGCGCGGGTTCCTGCTGACCACGCGGCTGTATCGTCGGACCCTGCAAACGGCGTTGCGGCATCAGGGGCTGGTGCTGCTGGTGGCGGTCGGCACGCTGTTCGGCACGGTGGCGCTTTATATCGTGACGCCCAAGGGATTCCTGCCGCAGCAGGACACCGGCGTGATCGTCGCGGTGACGGAGGCGGCGCAAAGCGCGTCCATCCCGCGCATGGCGGCGCTGCAGACGGGGTTGGCGGAGGCGGCGCTGAAGGACCCGGCAGTTGCGGGGGTCGTGTCGTTCGTCGGCGCCGGGGCGATCAACGCCACGCCCAACACCGGGCGCATCACCATCACCCTGAAGCCCCGGCGGGAGCGCGACCCGGCGCCGGCGGTGATCGCACGGTTGCAGCGTGCGATGGGCGGGACGCCGGGCATGTCGGTGTTCATGCAGCCGGTGCAGGACATCCAGATCGGCACCCGCATCAGCCGCACCCAGTTCCAATATACGCTGATGGACACCGACGCCGCCGAGCTGGCGCTCTGGGCGCCGCGTTTGCAGGCGCGGTTGGCCGGCATGGCCGACCTGCAGGACGTGACCAGCGACCAGCAGACCGACGGCCTTGCCACCCGCATCGAAGTGGACCGGGACGCCGCCATGCGCCTGGGCGTCACCATGCAGGAGGTGCAGGACACGCTATATGACGCGTTCGGCCAGCGGCAGATCAGCACGATCTTCAGCCAATCCAACCAGTATCGCGTGATCCTGGAGGCGGACGCGGATTGGCAGGCCGACCCGCACTCGCTGCTGCGGCTGCGTGTGCCGGGACTGCTTGGGGCGCAGGTGCCGCTGTCCGCCATCGCCACCATCAGCCGGGGCACGGCTCCGCTGGCGATCACGCACCAGAGCCAGTTCCCGGCGATCACCCTGAGCTTCAACCTGGCGCCGGGCGCCAGCCTGAGCCATGCCGTCGCCGCGGTTTCCGAGGCGGAGCAGACGATGGGCCTGCCCTCCACCATCGTCGGCAGCTACTCCGGCGATGCCGCGGAGTTCCAGAGCAGCCTGGCGTCCGAGCCCTACCTGATCCTGGCAGCCGTGATCGTGATCTACATCGTGCTGGGCGTGCTGTATGAGAGCACGATCCACCCGATCACCATCCTGTCCACCCTGCCGTCGGCCGGCATCGGTGCGCTGCTGGCGCTGCTGTTTGCCGGGCAGGACCTGTCGCTGGTGGCGCTGGTGGGGATCGTGCTGCTGATGGGGATCGTGAAGAAGAACGCGATCATGATGATAGACTTCGCGCTGGAAGCGGAGCGGGACCGTGGGCTGTCGCCATTGGACGCCATCACCGAGGCGTGCCTACTGCGGTTCCGTCCGATCATGATGACGACGGCTGCGGCGCTGCTTGGGGCGCTGCCGCTGGTTTTGGAGCGGGGCACCGGGTCGGAGCTGCGGTATCCGTTGGGGCTGACGATCGTGGGCGGGCTGCTGCTGAGCCAGGTGCTGACGCTCTACACGACGCCTGTGATCTACCTGGCGTTCGAGCGGCTGCGGCTGCGATTCGCCGCGCCGCGGCTGGCCGCGGCGGAGTGATGGGCCTTCGTTCCCTGCTCCCTCTCTCTCCGGGAGAGGGTTGGGGTGAGGGGGCGGGCAAGCGCCCTACTTCCCCGTGGCAGGGCTGGGGTCCTTCGGCATGCGACGCACTCCGCTCCGCAGCCAAGACCCCCTCACCCCGACCCTCGCCCGGAGGGAGAGGGAGCAGACGGCGTGGTGCTGTCTCATGAACATCTCCGCGCCGTTCATCCATCGCCCTGTTGCGACCTTCCTGCTGGCCATCGGCCTGCTGCTCACGGGGTTGGTCGCGGTGCGCTTCCTGCCGGTCGCGCCGCTGCCCAGCGTGGACATCCCCACCATCGTCGTGTTCGCCGGCCGCCCCGGCGCGGACCCGGAAACGATGGCTGCCAGCATCGCCGCCCCGCTGGAGCGCCGCCTCGGGGAAATCCCGGGAGTGACCGAGCTCACCAGCACCAGCAGCACCGGCAGCACCAGCATCGTGGTGCAGTTCGACATAGACCGGCCCATCGAGGGCGCGGCGCACGACGTGCAGGCCGCCATCAACTCCGCCTACACCGACCTGCCGAGCGACCTGCCGACCCGGCCCTATTACCGCAAGTTCAACCCGGCCGAGGCGCCGATCCTGACGCTTTCGCTCACCTCCGACACGCTGAACCGCGCGCAGATGTTCGACGCCGCCGACACCATCCTGGCGCAGCGCCTGAGCCAGATCGAAGGCGTGAGCCAGGTGCAGGTGAACGGCGCCGAGAAGCCCGCCGTGCGGGTGCGGCTGAACCCGGCGGCGCTGCGAGCTGCCGGGCTGAGCAGCCAGGACGTTTACACCGCCATACGCGGCGCCAACGTGAACGGCGCGACCGGCGGCTTCCAAGGGCCGCAACGGGCGGAGACCATCCAGCTCAACGGCCAGATCACCCAGGCCGCGGACTACGCCGCACTGGTGCTGAAAAGCGCGAACGGCGCGACGGTGCGGCTGGGCGACGTGGCCGAGGTGATGGACGGGGTTGCCAACACCAAGCTTGCGGCCTGGGAGGGCAAGGAGCCTGCCATCCTGCTGACCGTCACCAAGACCGCCGGCGCCAACATCATTGATACCGTGGACCGGGTGCAGGCCGCCTTGCCGCAACTGCTGCAATGGATACCCGCCGGCATACGGGTGGACACCATCAGCGACCGCACGCTGACCATACGCGCGAGCGTGGCGGACGTAGAGGGCACGTTCCTCGTCAGCGTCGTGCTGGTGCTGCTGGTGGTGGCGCTGTTCATGCGCCGGCTGGTGCCGACCCTGGCCGCGGCGGTGACGGTGCCGCTCAGCATCGCCGGCACGCTGGCGGCGATGTATCTGCTGGGGTTCACGCTCAACAACTTCTCGCTCATGGCGCTGACGATCTCGGTCGGCTTCGTCGTGGACGACGCCATCGTCATGATCGAGAACATCTTCCGCCACCAGGAGCGCGGGCTGCCCCCGATGCAGGCGGCGCTGGTGGGCGCCCGGCAGATCGGCTTCACCGTCATCAGCATCAGCATCTCCCTGGTGGCGGTGTTCATCCCGATCCTGTTCATGGGCGGCATCCTGGGCAAGCTGCTGCACGAGTTCGCGCTGGTGATCGCCATCGCCATCGGCATATCCGCGGTGGTGTCGCTCACGCTGACGCCGATGATGTGCGGGCGCTTCATGGGGCCGCACCGGCCGCCGCGCGGGGTGTGGGGGCGCATTGACGGCACTGTGGACCGAGCGCTGGGCCGGATGCAGCGGGCCTATACCGATAGCCTCGACGGGGCACTGCGCCGGGGCTGGCTGATGCTAGCGCTCACGGCCGCCATTTCCGTGGGGACGGTCGAGCTTTACCGCTACGTGCCCAAGGGCTTCCTGCCGATCCAGGACACCGGCCTACTGCAGGGCAGCACCACGGCCAGCCCAGACATCAGCTTCGCCGCCATGGGGGAGCGGCAGCGGCGCGTGGTGGACGTGTTGCTGCAGGACCCGGCCATAGACAGCGTCGGCAGCACCATCGGCATCACCTCGGGCTGGTCCAGCATCAACCGCGGGCAGCTTACCATCTCGCTCAAGCCGCTGCGCGAGCGCGGCATCAGCAGCGAGGAGGTGCTGGCCCGGCTGCGGCCGAAGCTGCAGCAGATGGCGGGCATCGAGACCTACCTGTATTCCGCCCAGGACCTGCGGGCCGGCGGCCGGTCGGGCGGCACCCAGTTCCAGTTCGTCGTGCTGGACCAGGACCTGGCGGAGCTGCGGACTTGGACCACCCGGCTGCAGGAGGCGTTGCGCCGGGCGCCGGGCATCACCGACGTGAACAGCGACCAGGACCGGCCGGGGCCGCAGGCCGACGTGGTGATCGACCGGGAAAAGGCGGCACGGCTGGGCGTCAGCATCACCTCGATAGACGACGCGCTGAACAACGCCTACTCGCAGCGCCAGGTTTCGATCATCTACACCCAGCGCAACCAGTATCGCGTCGTGCTGGAAACCGAGCCGGGCCTGCAGTTGGACCCGGTGCAACTGGACCGGCTATGGGTGCCGGGCACGGGGGGCACCCAGGTGCCGATCACCAGCGTCGTCCACATGGGGCGTAGCACGGCGCCGCTGGCGGTGCGCCACCAGGGCCAGTTCCCCTCCAGCAGCATCAGCTTCAACCTGATGCCCGGCACCACCCAGGGCGACGCCATCAACCTGGTGACGGAGACCGCAAGCAGCCTGCGCCTACCGGACAGCGTCCACACGGAGTTCGCCGGCAACGCGCAGTTCCTGCAGAAGTCGCTGTCCACCCTGCCCTTCCTGCTGGTGGCCGCCATCGTCACGATCTACATCGTGCTCGGTATCCTGTATGAGAGCCTGCTGCATCCGCTGACGATCCTGTCCACCCTGCCTCCCGCTGGGCTGGGCGCGCTGCTGGCGATCCTGGTGACGGGATCGGAGCTTGGGGTGCTGGCGATCATCGGCATCGTGCTGCTGATCGGCATCGTCAAGAAGAACGCGATCATGCTGATAGACTTCGCCCTGGAAGCGGAGCGGGAGCGCGGCCTGACGCCCCGCCAGGCCATCCTGGATGCCTGCGCCGAGCGGTTCCGCCCGATCATCATGACAACCCTCGCCGCGCTGTTGGGCGCGGTTCCGCTGGCGCTGTCCACCGGTACGGGGTCGGAGTATCGGCAGCCCCTGGGGATCGCGATCTGCGGCGGGCTGGTGGTCTCGCAACTGCTGACGCTCTACACGACGCCGGTGGTTTACCTGGCACTGGAGCGGCTGGCCGGCATACGCACCCGTCGGCGCATAGGGGCCGAGCCGGTGCCAGCGGAGTAGCTACTCCGCCGCCGCCTGCATCGGCTCTTTCCGCTCCTGCGCCTCGCCGGCAAGGGTCAGCGCCGTCGTGATCAGCGCCACGTGGCTGAACGCCTGCGGGAAGTTGCCAGTCATGCGCTTGGCCCCGGGATCATACTCCTCGCTGAGCAGCCCCACGTCGTTGCGTAGGCCTAGCAGCCGCTCGAACAGCTGCTTCGCCTCGGCGTGCCGGCCTTGCATATGCCAAGCCGATGCCAGCCAGAAGCTGCACGCCAGGAATGCGCCCTCGCCTCCCGGCAGGCCGTCGTCGCCGCCCTCCGTCCGGTAACGGAGCACGAAGCCGTCCACCAGCAGTTCGCGCTCGACGACCTGCACGGTGCCCTGCACCCGCGGGTCGTCATGCGGCAGGAAGCCGACGGTCGCAATCAGCAGCAGCGATGCATCCAGCGCCGGGTCGCCGAAGCTTTGGGTGAAGCTGCCCAGCTTCTCGTCGTAGCCGTCGCGGCAGACCGTGGCGTGTATCTGGTCCCGCACCTGCCGCCAGCGGTCCAGCGGCGCTTCCAGCCCGTTGATCTCGGCGTCTTTGATGCCGCGGTCGAAGGCGACCCAGGCCATGACCTTGCTGAAGGTGAAGTGCCGCCGGCCACCGCGGGTTTCCCACAGGCCCTCGTCCGGCTGCTGCCATATCTCCTCCAGGTGCTCCAGCAACGCGCGTTGCAGGGACCAGGATTGCGGGTTGGTCAGCAGCTTGGCCGAGCGGGCCTGGTGCAGGGCGTCCATCACCTCGCCATACACATCCAACTGCAGTTGCGTCGCCGCGGCGTTGCCGACCCGCACCGGGGCGGCTCCCTGGTAGCCCGGCAGCCAGGGCACCTCGCTTTCCTCCAGCCGCCGCTCCCCGGCGATGCCGTACATGATCTGCACCTGTTCCGGGCTGCCGGCGATGCTGCGGTGCAGCCAACCAGCCCAGGCCCCGGCCTCCTCGGTATATCCAGCCGCCATGAAGGCGAACAGGGTGATGGTGGCGTCGCGCAGCCAGCAGAAGCGGTAGTCCCAGTTCCGCACGCCGCCCAGCGACTCCGGCAGGGAGGTGGTGGGCGCGGCCACGATGCCGCCGGTGGGCGCATAGGTCAGGCACTTCAGGGTCAGCAGCGAGCGCTGCACCACCTCCGCCCACGGCCCGTCATAGGTGCAACGCCCGCTCCAGTTGGCCCAGTATTCCTCCGTCGCATACAGCGCGTCGTCGGCGTCCACGCTGATGGGCGGCGGCAGGTGCGACGGGCCGTGCGTCAGCACGAAGGGCACGCGGTCGCCTTCCCGCACGGTGAACTCGGAAACGGTCCGCAGGTCCCGCCCATGCAGCGCGACCGGCGTCCGCAGCACGGCCAGCTCCGGCCCGGCGACTGCTACGAAGCCATTGCCGCCCTTCCGCCGGGTAACCCAGGGGACCGACAGGCCGTAGTCGAAGCGCAGCGCCAGGTCGAGCTGCATCTGCACGGTGCCGCGCCTGCCCTCCACGATGCGGACGAGGGTGCTGCACGGCGCCTCCGGCACCATGAAGTCAATCAAGACGACCTGCCCGCCCTCGCACTCGAACACGGTCTCCAGCACCAAGCTGCCAGCCCGGTAACTGCGCTTGACCGAATAGGCGGCCTCGGCCGGGGCGAGCTTGAAGCGGCCGTGCTCCGGCCCGCCCAGCATGGCGGCAAAGCAGGCGGCACTGTCGAAGCGAGGCCAGCACAGCCAGTCCACGCTGCCATCGCGCCCGATCAGGGCCGCGGTCGTGCAGTCTCCGATCAGGGCGTAGTCCTCGATTTCGCTGGGGGGCAGGTTGCTCATCCTGTTCAGGACGCGGCAAGGGCGGCGGGGGTTGCACCGAACCATTCCAGAAGCATGGCGTTGACCCGCTCCGGCTGTTCCAACGGCGGCAAGTGTCCCGCGCCGGCCACGGTCCGCAGCAGCGCGCCCGGTATGCCGGCCGCGATCTCGGACGCAAGGGCTGGAGGCGTGAGCGCATCGGCCTCGCCGACGGCCACGAGGGTAGGGACGCGTATGCCGGGCAAGTCGGGCCGGCTATCGGGTCGGGCCAGGATGGCGGCCTGCTGGCGCAGGTAAACCGCCTTGCCCAAGCGGTCCGCCATGCCGGAGATCTCCTGCACCAGGGCCGCATCCCCGATCCGGTCCGGGTGCAGCAGGTCGGCCAGCAGGCGGGGCGTCACGCCGTGGAAGCGGCCACCGCAGGCCACCAGCGCCATCAATGCGCGCCGACGCCGTGCCGCTGCCGGCGTATCGGGGCGGGCGCTGGTGTCCATCAGGCATAACAGCGCCACCCGGCCCGGCGCTTGGCGCAGCAGTTCGAACGCGACATAGCCTCCCATGCTGAGCGCGACCACGGAAAATTGCCGCGGCAAGCCCTCCATCGCGCGGGCGGCCATTGCCTCCAGCGAGTCGTCCAGGGTCAGGTCAGCTACGGCGCAATCGGCGACCGGAGCCAGCGCTTCCATCTGGTGGCGCCATAATCCGGCGTCGCACAACAGGCCCGGCAAGAAAAGAACAGCCGGTCGTTGCAGGCTTTGTGCTGGTATTGCCATGCTGTTGATCCACGGGGCTGCCAAGCTTCCGCCAACCTTGACTTATTGCCGTTGTTTCCCGATATCCCAGGCGCTGCGCGCCATGAAGCGCGGGTGCCATGCTATGGCGCCGGGCCAACCCACCTTGTATCGAGAAACACGTTTGACGGATATCACGACCGCTGCTGCGGACGGACAAGTGCACGCCGACGATCAGGACGCCGCTCCCGCGCCTGAGGCCGTTGGTCCCGACGCGTTGCCATCAGAGATCGCCATGCCCGCGCCGCATGAGCCTGCGGCGACGGACGCGCCTGTTCCGGAAAATTCCGCATCTTCCGACACCGGCGATGTCAGCGACGCGGAGGCTGCCTACAACGACGAAGGCCAAGCGGAGCCGAATGGGTTTGCCGACCTTGGCCTATCGCCCGAGATTTTCCGCGCTGTCGAGGATATGGGCTACCGTACGCCTACCCCGATCCAGGCGCAGGCAATTCCTTCGGTGCTGATGGGGCGTGACGTGCTGGGCTGCGCGCAGACTGGCACCGGCAAGACCGCCTCGTTCGTGTTGCCGATGCTCGATATCCTTTCGGGCAGCCGCGCCCGTGCCCGGATGCCGCGCAGCCTGATCCTGGAACCGACGCGCGAGCTGGCGCTGCAGGTCGCCGAAAACTTCGTCAAGTATGGCAAGTATCTCAAGCTGAACCACGCCCTGCTGATCGGCGGTGAAAGTGTGTCCGATCAGAAGGACGCCTTGCTGAAGGGGGTGGACGTGCTGATTGCGACGCCGGGTCGGCTGATGGACCTGTTCGAACGCGGCGGAATGCTGCTGACCGATACCAAGATCCTGGTCATAGATGAGGCTGACCGGATGCTCGACATGGGTTTTATCCCCGACGTCGAGAAGATCGTCGGGTTCTTGCCGCGCACCCGGCAGACACTGTTTTTCTCTGCCACGATGGCACCGGAGATCCGGCGGTTGGCGGACGCATTCCTGCAAAACCCGAGGGAGATCACCGTCAGCCGGCCGGCGAGCGTTGCCAGCACCATCGTTGCCGGGCTGACCGTGGTTGACTCGTTGGAAAAGCGGGAAGCGCTGCGCCGGCTGATCCGTAGTGAGGATGTGCAGAACGCGCTGATCTTCTGCAACCGCAAGCGCGACGTGGACATCCTTTACAAATCGCTGAAGCAGCATGGCTTCAGCGTTGGCGCCCTGCATGGCGACATGAGCCAGCCTGAACGGTTCGCGACGTTGACGCGGTTCAAGGCGAACGAGATCAGGCTGCTGGTGTGCAGCGACGTGGCGGCGCGAGGGCTGGACATCGGCGGGCTGAGCCATGTGTTCAACTTCGACGTGCCGATCCATG
>CAXTDP010000109.1:0-3103 GCA_964242295.1 uncultured Acetobacteraceae bacterium
GGACGGTGAACCCGGCCTTTGACGCCGCGCACTTCCTGGGCGGGGCGGAGGCGGCATTCCGCATGATCGTCGCCGCCTATGCCGCAGGCGACCGCACCACCCTGCGCCCGCTGCTGTCCAACGACACTTATGCCGCGTTCGAGGGTGCGATCACCGCACGGGAGGCCGCCGGGGAAACGCAGCGCACCGAAATACGCGCGATCCAGTCCTGCACCGTTGAGCAGGCGGTGCTGACCGGCACTGTGGGCGCGATCACGCTCCGGCTGGTGTCGGACCAGGTCTCGGAAACCCGGGACCGCGACGGCCGGCCGGTGCATGGGACCGATGCGGTGACGGAGATCAACGACGTATGGACGTTCGAGCGCGACCTGGCGCAGCCGGATCCGGCGTGGCGGCTGACGGCGGCGCGATCGGGGTAAGGAACTGCTAGAGTGCTGCCGTCACCTTGGCGGCTGTCGCTCTGACAGCGCCGGGGCTGCACGTCACCAGCCCGGTTGACTCCAAAACCTTCAAGTCGGCCTGCACACGTCACAGATGACGATGAACGTTCCTCGCCAATGCCGACACGGAGGCTTCCGGTTGGGCGCGCAGGTGTTTCAGCAGCCGGTATCGCTCCCCGGTCAGCACCGACGCGAGCACTTCCCAGCTCTCAAATACGGTCTGGCCCGCCGCCTATACCATCAAGGGCCAAGGTGCCGGCCGAACGCCGCCGCCAGCCGTGGCCCCCAGCCGCCGTCTACCAAGCTGGCCGTGGGTTGCCGCAGTTGGGTCTGCTCTGCGCTTGTCAGCGCCAGGCTGCCCGCCGTCTTGTTGAGCCGGTCTTGCAAGCCGCCGATGAATGCGCGGGCGTTGGCTGGCAAAGACGAAGGGCTGTGCAGCAAGCTGTCCATCTCCGCCGCAGTCAGCATGACCCGGCGTGTGCCCGCGTCCTCCGTCAGGCGGGCGCGCATAGTCTCGACGTAGCTCGCATCCACTTCGATCCCGATTCCCCGCCCGCCGGCCCACCCGGCCGCGACCAGGGATGATCCCGTCCCAGCAAAAGGGTCCAGCAGCACGGGCGACGCCAGGCCGGTCAAATGCAGGCACCACAGCGGCAACTCCACCGGGAAAGCGCCGGGGTGGTTGAACTTGCCCGCCTTGCTGCGCACCGTCGCATACGGGATGAACCAGGTGTTACCCCGACAGCGCAGGTCTCGCGCATGGCCGCGCCGGGCGATGTTCGACTTGTCCTGGAACGGCACTCCGATGGCCAGCCGGTCTAGCTGCACGTCGCCGGTCAGCGTCAGGTGGAACACATGCTCATGCGTATGGTGCAGGAAGCGTGCGCCGGGGACGGGCTTGTAATGCCCGTAGGAGCCGCCGCCGGCCGCAATGGATTTCACCCAGGTGATGTGGTTCTGCAGGTGGAATAGCGGCCGCAGCCGCACGATGGCCTCGAACGGCAGCCAGGGCCGGGACGGCGACCCCGACAGGTTGAGGAACACCGACCCGCCTGGCCGCAGCAGGCGGCGCAGCGCGGCAAACGCCTCCACCAGCCAGCCAAGATATTCCTCGTCCGTCCTGCTGTCCTGGTATGAGGCGTAGGCCAGGTTGATGTTGTAGGGCGGAGAGGTGACGACGACGTCAACGCTCTGTGCCTCCATCGCAGCCATGACCGCCAGGCAGTCGCCGTGGACCACGCGGTGGCCGCCGATGTCGTGGCCGTTGCCGGGCCAGCCTGATCCGTCCGCCATGGCGCCCCCGTGACTGCCGGGCAAGGGTAGCGCGTCGGCGGCCATCGTACAAGCCTGCGCCTGGCGCTTCCGCACCGGGCTGCCTACCTAGCGGAGATGACCCAAGCCGAGCATCCCCGCGTCGCCCTGTTCGTCACCTGCCTGGTGGACCTGCACCGCCCCACCGTCGGCTTCGCCGCCATCAAGCTGCTGGAGGGCGTGGGTTGCCAGGTCGAGGTTCCCCGCAACCAAACCTGCTGCGGCCAGCCCGCCTACAACAGCGGCGACCGCGCGACGGCGCAGGCCATCGCCCGCGACGTGCTGCAGGCGTTCGAGGGATATGACTATGTCGTCGTTCCCTCCGGCTCCTGTGGCGGCATGCTCAAGCACCACCTGCCGCACTTGTTCGATGACGACCCAAACCTGCGCGCCCGCGCCGATGCGTTGGCAGAGCGGACGTGGGAGCTGGTGGGCTTCTTGACGGAAGTCATGGGCGTGACCGGCACCGGCGCCGCCTATGACGGCATCGCCACCTACCACGACAGTTGCAGCGGTTTGCGCGAGCTGGGTCTGAAGGCGCAGCCACGCGCGCTGCTGGCTGGCGTCGCCGGGCTGGAGCTGCGGGAGATGACGGACCCGGAGGTGTGCTGCGGCTTCGGCGGCACGTTCTGCGTCAAGTATCCCGACATCTCGACCCGAATGGTGCAGGACAAGGCGCGGGACATCGCGGCCACCGGCGCCGACACCCTGCTGGCCGGAGACATGGGCTGCCTGCTGAACATGGCCGGACGCCTGTCGCGTGAAGGCAGCCCGGTGCGGGTACGCCACGTGGCGGAGGTGCTGGCCGGCATGACCGGCGATGTCCCGCCAATTGGGGCGGCGCGAGGCTGACCTCTCCTCCCTCTCCCTCCGGGAGAGGGGCCGGGCAAGCGTCATGTTTACCCATCACAGGGCCGCCGTCCTTCGGCACGCCACGACTGCCGCTCCGCAGCAAAGACCCCCTCACCCCGGCCCTCTCCCAGAGGGAGAGGGAGCAGGACGGCGGCGCCCTTACTTCCCCCGCACCGCCGCCAACCCCAATCCGGCCCCCACCAGCAATCCGCCGCTGATCCTGTTCCGCAACCGCCCGTGCCGGGCCAGCAGTCCGCGGGCACGGCCGGCCAACAGCGCGAAGCAGCTATCCACCATCACAATCACCACCAGGAACGTCAGGGAAAGCAGCGCCACCTGTGGCCCCGCTGGATGCTCCGTGCTGATGAACTGCGGGAAGAACGCCGCAAAGAACAGCAGCGTTTTCGGATTGGTCAATGACACGAACGCTGCCCGGGCCACGATGGCCCGCGGCGACCGAGGCTCCGCCCGCACCTGCGTCAAGTCCGTCACGGCGGCCC
>CAXTDP010000109.1:3113-11416 GCA_964242295.1 uncultured Acetobacteraceae bacterium
CCCGCCACTGCATGATGCCGAGCAGCAGCAGGTAGCCGACGCCCACCCAACGCAGAACCTCGAACGCCGACCCGGCGGACCGCAGCAGCTCCGTCAGGCCCAGCCCCGTCACCGCAAGCTGCGCCATCAAGGCCGTGCTGGTGCCCACCAGGGTCAGCAACCCATAACGCGGTCCCCAAGCGACGCTGTTGGCGACGATCAGCGCCATGTTCGGCCCCGGCAGCAGCGCCAGCGCCACCACCGCGCCAATGAACGCGACATAAAGGCTTAGGTCCATATCGCCACCTTCTCCCTCTTCCTCCGGGAGAGGGCCGGGGTGAGGGGATCTTGCCTGAGGAGCGGAGAACGGCCGGCGCCGCATGCACACAGCCTCGCGCGTGCGAGTTCGGTCTTCAAGACCCCCTCACCCCAACCCTCTCCCGGAGGGGAAGGGAACAGGTAGCAGCGCCCAACAATGCGCCCCCACCTGCATCTCCCCAAGATACGCCTGCCGGATGTCCTCGTTTTCCCGCAACTCCGCCGCCGTGCCCGACAGCACCACGACCCCGGTCTGCAGCACATACGCCCGGTGCGCGATCTGCAGCGCCATGGCCGCGTTCTGCTCCACCATGAAGATCGTCGTGCCCTGGCGGTTGATCGCCTGGATGATGTCGAATACCTGCTCCACGAACAGCGGCGACAGCCCCATGGACGGCTCGTCCATGCAGATTAGCCGCGGCCGGGCCATCAGCGCGCGGCCGATGGCGACCATCTGCTGCTCGCCGCCGGACAGGGTGCCTGCCAGTTGGGTGCGCCGCTCCTTCACGCGGGGGAACAGCGAATACACCCGATCCAGGTCCTCCTCGAAGGTCGGCCCGCGCGGCTGGGTGTAGGCACCCATCTCCAGGTTCTCATAGACCGTCATGCGCGGGAACAGCCGGCGGGATTCCAGCACCGGGGCGATGCCTCGGGCGACGCGGGCGCTGGTTGAAAGCCGCTCGATCGGCACGCCGTCCAGCAGCACCTGCCCGGTGGTCGGGCGCACGACGCCCATGATGGTCTTCATGGTGGTGGACTTGCCGCAGGCGTTGCCGCCGAGCAGCGAAACGATCTCGCCGGCCGCGATGGTGTAGTTCACGTCCTTCAGGACATGCAGGTCGCCGTAGTGCGTGTTCACCTGCTTGAATTGCAGCAGCGGCACGGCCTTGGCCGGTGCATCGGTAGTCCTGCGCCAATCGGTCCCGTCCATGACCTCCCCCGTCATCGCAAGGCGCACAGCGGCGCGGCAGTCCAGGCCCGGCGTGCCCAGCCCCGTCGGTCCCCCCCTTGCCGCGCCGCAAACCGCTCATGATCATGGAGCGCAACGTGCGACGGATGGCCCAGGGCGTCAGGCGACACGGTCCGCCTCCATAACTGCGGCCCGTGCGGCGCGGCCGAGATAGGCGGTCAGCACCTGCTCGTCCCGCCGAACCTCTTCCGGACGGCCTTCTGCAATCTTCACCCCATGGTCCAGCACGACCACCGTGTCGGCCAATGCCGTCACCACGTCCAGCTTGTGCTCGATGATGAGGATCGTCAGGCCCATGCGGTGCAGCGAGCCGATCTGCTCGGCAAGCTCCAGGGTTTCCGCCGGGTTCATGCCGGCGGTCGGCTCGTCCAGCAGCAGTATATGCGGGCGGGACGCCAAGGCGCGGGCGATCTCGACCCGGCGGCGGTTCGCATAGGACAGCCCCCCCACCGCCTGGGCGATGCGCGGCGTCAGCCGGTTACCGAACATCGCGATCAGGTCCAGCGCCGAGGTGCGCGCCGCGTCCTCCTCCCGCCGGTTGCCCGGCGTATGCAGCACCGACATGACGGCGCCGCTGCGCAGCCGGGAATGGCGCCCGATCAGCACGTTCTCCAGCACGGACAAAGTCGGGACCAGCCGGATGTTCTGGAACGTGCGGGCGACGCCGCGGCGCAGGATTTGGTGCGGCGCCAAGCCGGTCAGCTCTTCGCCGCGGAATCGGATGCTGCCCTCCGCCGCCGGCACCAGGCCGGTGATGGTGTTGAACAGGGTGCTCTTGCCCGACCCGTTCGGGCCGATCACCGCCACCACGCCGCCGGGCGGCACCGTCAGGTCAACCGCGTCTAGCGCCACCAGCCCGCCGAAGCGCACCGTCAGCCCGCGCACCTCCAGCCCGCCCTCCGGCGCCCCGGCCTCGTCCCAGCGCGGGATGCGGTCGGTGTGCTGGAAGCCGCCACGCACGACTTCGGCATGCTGGGCGGCGAAGGCCAGGGGCGCCACCTTGCGCGTCGCCGGGATCAGGCCTTGGCGGCGATACAGCATCATCGCGATCAGGATCAGGCCGAAGAACAGTTGCGTCCACTGCACCAGGTCCAGCGTCGCCAGGAAGTGGTTGCCGACCGCCTCCCCAAGCGCGTTCGCCCACCCGGAAACCTGCGGCAGGAACACCGTCTGCATCAGTTGCAGCAGCACCGCGCCCAGCACCACGCCCCACACACTGCCCATGCCGCCCAGCACGACCATCACCAGCAGCATGGACGACACGTTGAAGTTGAACATCTCCGGCGTCGCCGTTTGCAGCTTGGCGACGAAATACACCCCCGTCATGCCGGCGAACGCCGCGCCGATGGCAAACGCCAGCAGCTTGAACCGCACGGGGTTCACGCCCATCGCGTTGGCCGCCGTCTCGTCCTCGCGGATCGCCATCCAGGCCCGGCCCACCCGGCTGTCCCGCAGCCTGGTGGACACGAACAGCAGCAGCGCCACCAGCCCCAGCCCCACGTAGTAGTACGGCACGGAATCCACGCCGAAGCTGTAGTCGAACAGCCGCGGCGCCTGTATCCCGTTCAGCCCGGCGGCGCCGTTGGTCACGCTGTCCACGTTGCGCGCCACGATCGGCACGATCTCGCCGAACCCAAGGGTCACGATGGCCAGGTAATCCCCGCGCAGCCGCAGCGTCGGCGCCCCGAACAGGACGCCGAACAACGCGCTGACCACCGCCGCCGTCGGCAATGCCAGCCAGAACGACAGTGTGAAGTGGACCAGGTCCGGCCCGCCCTGGTTCATCTTCTCGACCAGGCCCAGGAATGCCAGCGGCGCCCAGGCCTCGCTCCAATGCGGCATCACCTGGAAGCTGGTGAAAATGCCGTAGTAATAGGCACCGATGGCGAAGAACGCCGCATACCCCAGGTCCAGCAGCCCGGCGAAGCCCACCACGATGTTCAGCCCCAGCGCCAGCGTCGCGTAGGACAGGGCGTTGGCCGCGCTGTCCACCATCGCGTCGTCGTCCATGACGATGGGGAACAGCAGCAGCAGGATCGCGAGCAGGGACAGCCCCAGGGCGCGTCGCCGTGCCGGCGGCATGTCGCGGAGGATCGCGGGAAGTGCAACGGCCATGCCCGCCTCCTATGACTTGTTCGGCGCCAGGCGCCCCAGCAGCCCTGCAGGCCGCACCACCAGCACCACCACCAGCAGTCCGAAGATCACCACGTCCGTCCAGGCCGCACCCAGCGCCTGGCCGCTCAATGCCTCGATCAAGCCGATCAGCACCCCGCCCAGCATTGCGCCGGGCACGTTGCCGATGCCGCCCAGGACCGCCGCGGTGAACGCCCGCAGGCCCGCGGCGAAGCCGATGTCCACCTTGGCCAGGTTGTAGTACAGCCCGAAGATCATCCCGCACGCCCCGGCCAGTGCCGAGCCGAGGAAGAAGGCGGTCATCACCACCCGGTCCACCTCCACCCCCATCATCCGCGCGGCCTCCGGGTCCTGCGCGGTGGCGCGCATCGCCTTGCCCAGCCGGGTGTAGCGGACGAAGTAGGTCAGCGCCCCCATCAGCAGCAGCGCCATCGCCCAGGTCAGTATCTCCCGCAGCCGCAGCACCGCGCCGCCGATGTGGAACACGATGGGCGGCAGCGGATTGGGGAAGTTCTTGCTGTCCGACCCCAGCGTCAGCAGCACGACGTTGAACAGCACGTAGGACACGCCGATGGTGGTGATCATCGCCGCCGGCCCGACGACGCCGCGCAGCGGGCGCAGCAGGAACCGCTCGATCCCCACGCCGATGGCGCCGCACACCAGCATGGAGACCGCGAACCCCGCAGCCAGCACGCCGACCAGCGGCAGGCCGCTCATTACCGTCTCCTGGCCCACCAGCCCAAACGACTGCAACGTCAGCATGGCGACCATGGAGCCGACCATGAACACGTTGAAGTGGGAGAAGTTGATCAGCTCGGCGATGCCGTAAACCAGGGTGAAGCCGAGCGCCAGGAGCGAGTACATCGCCCCCAGGCTCAGCCCGTTGATCACCTGCTGGACAAGGAGATCGGTCGCCGTCATCAGGTCAAGCCCGGGTGCCGGAACGGGCGGCCGCTGTCTGCTCCCTCTCCCTCCGGGAGAGGGATTGGGTGAGGGAGGCCCCAAGGACCGCCGTATCCCAGTTGCAGCACCGGCTTGCTCTCCCGCGGCACCGTCCCGCGCTGGCGGCTTCCCTCACCCCAACCCTCTCCCGGAGGGAGAGGCAGCAGGGAGCCTCCTTTTGCACGCCTGGCCCCACTACGCCATCGGCGCCACGCCGACATACTTGTATTGCGCGTCCGGGTCCTCCAGCGGCTTCTCGGCGTCCTTGGTGATCTTGAACACGCTGATGACCTTGTTCTTGAGGTCGCCATATTCGTCGAACTCGATGGGACCCAGCAGCGTGCTGGGCAGCTTCACGCCCTGGATCGCATCCCGCACCGCAACCCGCGTCACGTCCTTGCCCGTGGCCGCCACACGCTTCACCGCCTCGACGATGACCTCCGCGCCGACGTAGCAGGCGATGGTGTAGTCGTCCGGGCGCTGCTTGAAGCGGGCGAAGTACTTGTCGCTGAACCCCTTGGTCTTCGGGTCCTCGGTGACGTGCGGGGAGGCGACGGTGGCATACCAGCCCTCGACGGCGGGGAAGCCCGCACCCTTCAGCAAGTCCGCGCTCTGCATCCCGTCACCGCCGGCCTTGATCATGTTGGGGATGATGTCATACGCCTGCTTCGCCAGCTTCACCCCGGCCTGGCTCACGCCGCCGTAGTATAATGCCTGCGGGTCCAGCCCCTTGATCTTGGTCAGCACCGCCGAGTAGTCCGCCGCCTTGGGGTCCAGCCGGTCGCGGCCCAGCACCTTGATCCCTTTCTTCTCCGCCTGGCCCTGGAAGGCGTCGGCCAGGCCCACGCCGTAGGCGCCGGAGTCGTCCAGGACATAGATGCTCTTCACCTTGAGCGTGTCGGCCATGTAGTTGGCCATGTTCGGCCCCTGGAAAGCGTCGGTCGTCACTGTGCGGAAGTAGATCGCCTTGCCCGCCGGACGATACTGCGCCGCGAACTTGGGGTCCGTCAGGTCCGGGTTGGTGGAGGACGGGGTGATGATCGCAAGGTTCCCCTGGCTCAGGATCGGCGCCATCGCCTTGCCCGCGCCGGACATCTGCGGGCCGAGGGCGGCGACGTAGCCGCGGTCGCTCACCATGGTGCGGGCATTGGTCGCGGCCTGCGCCGGGTCATACTGCCCGGCGGTCGCGGTCGCGTCGTCCAGCTTCACGAGTTGGAACGTGTAGCCCTTGACCGTCTTCGCGGCATTCGCTTCCTCGAACGCCATGATGGCGCCATTGCCGATACGCTCGGCATTGGTGGCATCGGCGCCGGTGAAGGACAGGTTCACGCCAACCTTGATGATCTTGTCGGCGGCATAGGCGGCGCGCGAGGCCAGCAGCGTGGCGGCCGTGGCGGTGATGGCTGTGCGACGAGTGATCATGCAGACCCGCTCCATGGATTGTGAGTGTGCGTCACTGCAACTATGCACGCCTCGTGCCATTGCGCGTCAACCTATTCCGCGTCTTGCAGAACGCGCCGCATCACCGGTGCGTGCCCAGCCGGTTTCTCCTTGTCCCGGTCCCATCGGGTCAGCATGATGCCCACTTTGCACCTGCACGAGGCTCTCCGATGTCTGCCACCCGGCACAACGACCTGCAATCCGCCATCGCGGAGGCTACCGCAGGGATCGAGCCGCACTTGGTCGCCATACGCCGCGACCTCCATGCCCATCCCGAACTGGGGTTCGAGGAGGTGCGGACCGCCGGCATCGTCGCCGCCGAACTCGCCCGGCTGGGCATCCCGCACCGGACCGGCGTCGGCCGCACCGGCGTTGTCGGTACCATCACCGGCGGGCGCCCAGGCCCCACGCTCGCCATACGCGCCGACATGGACGCGCTGCCGATTCATGAGCAAACGGGGCTGTCCTTCGCCAGCACGGCGCCCGGCAAGATGCACGCCTGCGGCCATGACATTCATACCAGCACCCTGCTGGGCGTCGCCGCCGTACTGCAAGGCATGGCGCCGTCGCTGTCCGGCACCGTCCGCCTGCTGTTCCAGCCGGCGGAGGAAACGCTGGGCGGCGCCCCCGCCATGATCGCCGACGGCGTGATGGAGGGTGTGGATGCGGCGCTCGGCTTCCACAATTATCCGGACCATCCCGTCGGCAGCTTCTCCTATGCCCGCGGCGCCTGCCTGGCGGCATCGGACCGGTTCGACATCACGGTGTCAGGGCGGTCGGGCCATGCCGCGCATCCCGATGATGCAGTGGACCCCATTGTTGCCACCGCACACCTGGTCACGCAGCTGCAGACCGTGGTGTCGCGCGAGCAAAAGCCCAGGCACCCCTGCGTCGTCACCGTCGGCGCCATCCATGCTGGCACCGTGCACAACATCATCCCCGATTCCTGCCTCATCCGCGGCACCGTCCGCACCCTGCACGTGCAGGCGCAGGACGTGGCGGAGGCGGCGATCAGCCGCCTTTGCGCCGGGCTGGACGTCGGGATGCGCGTGCGCTGCGAGGTGAAGTACGAGCGCGGCGTCCCCGCCCTGGTCAACGACGACGGAATGCTGGACCGCACCGTCGCGAGCGTGCGCGCGCAATTCGGCGAGGTAGTCGAGGAAAGCGAGCCGAGCATGGGCGGCGAGGACTTCGCCTTCATGGCGCAGTTGGCGCCGTCCGCGCACCTGGGCGTCGGCTCGGGCCAGCCGGGGCGGCACGACAAGCTGCATAACAGCGGCTACCAGCCGGACGAGGCGTGCATCGGTCTGGGAGTGCAGGCGCTCTCACGGGCGGCAGCGGATTTCCTGGCTTGAGGACCGGTTTTTGACGAGCAGGCGACGGACGGCTGTGGTCTGCCGCCGCCGCCAGTATCCCGGGCCAGCAAGGACTGGTTATGCCCTAGCACGGCCAAGGGCGCTGCGTATCAGTCGCCTTGCAATATCAACTCGTCCCCTTCGAAGCGGTATCCGTTGAGCTTGGACATGAAGGATTGTCCGAGCAGACTTGTGGACAGCTTCCCCGGCCTCGATACCAATGCAGGCACCTTGTAGCGCGTGATGTCGCCCACTTTCAGCGAGGCCAGCACGACATATGCGACCTCGGCGGTTCCGTTGGCCGTCTTGGTGATCGCACTGTAGTTGAGGTTGCTGGCGGCGATGCCCGCCCGCGCCGCGTCCTCCGCGGTGAGCGTCACGAAGCTCGCGCCGGTGTCGAACATCATGCGCATCGTCATGCCATTTACCGCCGTGTCGAAGAAGAAGCAGCCGTTCCGCTCGCGCTTGGCGGATGGCTGGCGCCCTCGCCGTGCCATCGGCAATAGGCCTCCCCCGCCGACCGATGGCGTATAAACGGTCGGCAAGGGCGGGACGGGAGCCTGCGGAACTGCGAGCGCAGGGCTGGCCAGGCCCGCCACGGGCGGCGCGGCCCTTGCCGGCCCTTGCAGCACAAACAGCAGGGCCACGATCCCCACGGCAATTCCGATCAAGCCAGGTACGGTGAGCAGCACCATCGGGACGAACTGTCCGCCAGGGTTGTGGCGCTCGGGCTGGTGCATGATCATGTTTCGTATCCGGTCCAGGGGGTGCCCGGTTGGGCGTGAACGGTTGCCCAGGATAAAGGAACGAAACGATGTCATAACATACATCAAGTGTCAGGACATGTCGGCCAGGGTCGGAGCGCCGCGGCGGCCCGGCAATTTGGCACGCGCAGGGCGCGCCGTGGTCAGGACCAGCGCCACGTTGAACACGTTGCAGCCGAAAGGTCCGAGGCACGTCCCGGCAGCCAGCGCTACCCTGCCTGCCCCAGCACCCACCCCTCCCATCGCCGTACCCAGGCGTCGTCCGGAACCGCATCGGCCCGGCGTCCCATCAGCACCTGCAGCAACCCCAGCAGCCCCAGCAGGCAATCCAGCCGGTCCTCCCCAGCCGCGTCCGCGCCCATCCCGGCATCGAGCATCGCATCCAGTGCCGGGTCCGGCCGG
>CAXTDP010000110.1:0-11411 GCA_964242295.1 uncultured Acetobacteraceae bacterium
ACCCGCAAGCCTAAACTGACCGAAAACATGTCTCAAAGTCGTTGACAGGTTCCGCCGCCATATTCTTGGCGGCCTGCGACGAGCTTGGCATCCTGAAGCAAGGTGAAGTGGCGCCCGAACTGGAGGCTGCTTCGCCCGTCCAGTCCAAGCGCGCGTCTGAACATGCCACGGTTTTCCGCAGCATTTTGAAACGCCTGGGGTTGCAACGGCCGTGACGGATTTGAAGCTCATCATCACCGGCAGCATGGGGGCCGGCAAGACCACGGTCGTGACCACCCTCAGCGATATCGCGCCCGTGCGGACCGATGTGCCGGTCGGCGCGGATCAGGTGCGCGGCGACAAGACCACCACGACGGCCGCGTTGGACTATGGTTCGATGACGATGGAAGACGGCCGCAAGCTGCTGATCTTCGGCACCCCTGGCCAGCGGCGCTATGATTTCATGTGCAGGCTGCTGGCGCGCGGCGCGCTAGGGATCATAGTCTTGTTGGATCATGCGGGTCCGGACCCCGCAGGAGACCTCGCCTACTACATGGACCTGTTTCGCGACACGATCGCAAATGCCAGCGCGGTGATCGGCGTCACTCACATGGATGAGCGGCCCGACACCGGGTTGAAAATGTATCACGACGTGCTGGCGGCCCGGGACCGGGTTTTGCCCGTGTTCGGAGTGGACGCCCGCAACCGGGACCACATCATGCTCATGATTGAGGCCCTAGTTGCAACGGCATAGGATCTCCCAGACCAGCGCCGACCCTGGCGTCACCCATTTTCCCGGCGGGCCAGATGCACCCTGACCACAAGGCCCATTTGGCATCGGCGTGCCGGGGCGTCCTGGAAACGCTGGCTACCCGGTGCAATGGCCTGATCTGGGCATCCGTTTCCACCAGGGACGGGATCGAGATCGCCAGCGTCGGCGGCGCCCCGAACGAGAAGCTGAGCGTCATCGTGAGCACTATGCACGCCTTGTCCGACGGCATCGTGGCAGAGGCTGATCTCGGCGAATGCCACAGCACCATCTTGGAAGCCGGGCAGGGACGGGTCGTCATACTCTCGGTCCCCGGCGAAACAGAAAGGCTGGTGCTGGCCGGAATGGCAACGCCGAACACCAGCTTGGGCATGCTGCTCTCCTGCTGCGCCATGGCGTCCCGGGAAGTGACGCTGGCCTCCTCGGCCTTGCCAAATCCATAACAGCCTCAAGGAGCCGATCCCGCACGGGGTGGCGATCTCCGGACGGGCAACGCCCCAGTTGCAGGCTTGCACCAGGGCATCGGGCCAGGCGCTCGGACCCGCATTCGGGTTACATGCCTACCGGACTTGGATAGAACTGCTCCCAAACCAGCACCGGGAACACGACACTCATGGAAACCAGACTCTGGCTGATCCGCCATGCCCTCGTGGCGGAGAATGAGCGCGCCATGCTCTACGGCGTCCTGGACGTGTCGCTGTGCCCGGACACGCTGGTGGCGCAGGTGCCGATGTACCAGGCCATCGCCGCCCGCCTGCCCCGTCCCGCCACCTGGTGCTGCACACCGCTGTCCCGCACTCGCCGCACTGCGGAGGCGATCTTCGCCGCCGGTTATCCGGCCCAGGACCTGCATGTGGTGCCCGGCCTGATCGAGCAGAACCTCGGCAGCTACCAGGGCCTAGTCCATGCCGCTCTGCCGCCGCTGCTGCAGGCCCCCGCCCACCCGTTCTGGCCTCTCGCCGGCACCGAACGCCCGCCGGAAGGGGAAAGCATGGCCGAGGTGCTGGTCCGGGTCGCCGCTGCCCTGGACGCGCTGGTGACGGACCATGCTGGCCAGGACGTGGTGATCGTCAGCCATGGCGGCGCCATCCGGGCGGCGGTGGCCCATGCACTGCGTCTTGACGCCGACCAGGCGCTGCACCTGTCAGTGCAGAACCTGTCGCTCACCCGGCTGGACCACCTGACGGAAGGCTGGCGCGTCGGCTGCGTGAACGAGTTGCCGGGGATATAGCAGGCTGCCGGTCCGAGAAGCCTTACTCATCGGCATCTTCCAAGAGAAGATCGTCGTCTCCGTTGGCGAACGGCGTGGGCGGCATGGCTTCACGGTCCGTCCACGGCTCAAAGCTGGCGAACAGCCGCCATCAGCCGGGTTGGGTCCCTGGGGAAACGGAGGTATGGCCAGACAATAGCCCGACTGCTGCAGCAAGAACCGCCGGGTCGCCGACGGCAAGGGTGCAGCCGTCCCCGTCGGGATGCATCGGCTGCCCGGCCCAGTCGGTCACCCGCCCGCCTGCACCTTCGATGACCGGCACCAGCGCCGCCCAGTCCCACACCTTAAGTCCAGGCTCCGCAATCACGTCTATGCCGCCCAGCGCCAGCAGCCCATAGGCATAACAATCTCCACCCCAGGACGTCCGCTGCGTCGCAGATTGCAGCCTGCGCCACACCGCCGTCTGCGCCGGGGTGAAGATCTCGGGCGCGGTGCAGGATAGCTCTGCCGCAGCCAGAGTGGGGCAGGGCCGGCATCCCGCACGGCCATGCCTGCCGCGGAACTGGGTGACCCGGCCTGCCGCGCCGACCCAGCGCTCCCCCGTCACGGGCTGGTCTATCACGCCCAGGATCGGCACTGGGCCGTCCATCAGCGCCACCAGGACGCCGAAGGTCGGCCGCCCCGTGATGAAGGCCCGTGTGCCGTCTACCGGGTCCAGCACCCAGCGCAGCCGCGCGCCGGGACGGTCGAGGCCGCCCTCCTCGCCCAGGATGCCGTGGTTGGGGAAGCGCTGGGCCAGGTAGGCGCGCATTGCGGCCTCGGCCGCACGGTCGGCGACCGTGACCGGGCTGCTGTCGCCTTTCAGGTCGGCGTCCACACCTTGGCGGTAATGCGGCAGGATGGCGGTGCCGGCTAGGTCTGCTGCCGCCTCTGCCGCTGCGATCAGGTCATCCAAGGCACGGGATCATTTGCGACTCCGTCAAGTCCGGCCCTACAGGATACTGGCCGGGAAAGCGACTGAACTGCCACGCGGCCGCGCATCCGGCACAATGATGGGCTGCAACGGCTGGGTAAAGCGCCTTTTCCCCTCTCCTCCAGAAGAGGCTCTGGGGATGAGGGGGTCTTTCAGGGCTGCCTTTGCCTGTTCCCGGCCAAGTTTCAACGGAGCTTGCGGTCCTCCGCTCCACGGCCAAGCCTCCTTCATCCCAATTTCCTCCCCGCAGGAAGAGCGGGCGTTGGACGGCGTCCTAGCGTGTCGTCCCGCTTGCCGGCGTTCCCGCCTGGGCGCGGCTTGCCGGGGCAGAGACAGGTCCCTGCGCCTTGGTGACGCCGCTCGGGTCGTTGGTCGGCGTCGCGGCGCTGGGCGGCAGCTCCCGCACGTTGCCGGGCTGCTGGCCCTGGTTCTGCTGCGCCTGGGACTGATACTGCGTTGGGCTAGGCTGGGTCACCTGCTGGCCCGAGACCTGGCCGGTGCCGGTGCTGCCGCTGACCGGGCCTTGCGGCTTGGTGGCGCCGGCGGTGTCGCCCGTGCGTGGCGTCCCGCCCGACGGCCCAGTGTTGCTGACGTTGGCAGGCTGCTGGCTCTGGTTCTGCTCCGCTTGCGGCGAGCCGAGGTTGGGCGCGGGGCCAGACATTGACGGCTGCCCGTTCGACGGCGTCATGGACGGCTGCTGTGTTTGCGCCAGCGCCGGCGTTACGAGCAGGGCTAGGGACAGCAGGGTGGCAGGCATAGGCAGAACGGCGGCGATGCGGGCCATGTGGGCAGTCTCCGGTGCGGGGTTGCTGGCCGCCGCAGCGTTGCGCCGGCCCGTGCGCCCGCTTAAAGCTGCCGGCACACCATGCCTCATCATACGCACCAGCGCCACGCCGGGTTCACGGCCCCGGCATGACGCCCATCATCGTGATCCCCTCCCGCATGGCGTCCACCCGCCTGCCCGGCAAGCCGCTGGCCCTCATCGCCGGACGCGCCATGATCCTGCATGTGCTGGACCGGGCGCGGGAGGCCGACATCGGCCCGGTCGCCGTGGCCTGTGCGGACGAGGAGATTGCTGCCGTCGTCCGCGCCGACGGCGGCACGGCCATCATGACCGACCCGTCGCTGCCGTCAGGCTCCGACCGCGTTCATGACGCCCTGGCGGCGCTGGACCCGCAGGGACGGCACGACGTGGTCGTCAACCTGCAGGGCGACCTGCCGACCATCCCCGCCCTGCAACTGCGCGCCGTGCTGCAGCCGCTGTCCGACCCCGGCATAGACATCGCCACCCTGGTCGCCCCGATCCTGACCGCCGAAGAAGCCGCGGCGTCCTCGGTCGTCAAGGCAGCGTGTGCCTTCGACCGCGGCCGGGCAGTGTCGCCGGCGCTGTACTTCTCGCGCGCCGCCATCCCGGCCGGCGACGGGCCGCTGTGGCACCACATCGGCATCTACGCCTACCGCCGCGCGGCGCTTGCCCGCTTCGTAGCGCTGCCGGAATCCCCGCTGGAGCGGCGGGAACACCTGGAGCAGCTCCGCGCGCTGGAGGCCGGGATGCGGATCGCCTGCGCCCGGGTGGACCACGCCCCTTTCGGCGTGGACACGCCTGGGGACCTTGAGCGCGCCCGCGCCATATTGGGACACACATGAGCAAAATCGCCTTCCAGGGCCTGCCCGGCGCCTACTCGCACCTGGCCTGCCGGACCGCCTACCCGGACCACGATCCCATGCCCTGCGACAGCTTCGAGACCGCGATGGCCGCCGTGCGCGACGGGGCCGCCGGGCTTGCGATGCTGCCGTGCGAGAACAGCCTGGCCGGCCGCGTCCCCGACATGCACGCCCTGCTGCCCGGCAGCGGCCTGCACCTGGTCGGCGAGCACTTCCAGCGCGTCGAGCACTGCTTGCTCGGCCCGCCCGGCGCGACGCTTTCGCGGGTCCGCCGGGTCCATTCGCACTCGGTGGCGCTCAGCCAGGTCCGCAACATCCTGCGCGAGCTGCATGCCGAGCCGGTGATCGAGGCCGACACCGCCGGCGCCGCCAAGCTGGTCGCGGGCTGGAACCGGGCGGAGGATGCGGCGGTGGCGTCGTCGCTCGCCGCCGAAATCTACGGCCTGCAGATCCTGCGCGCCAACGTGGAGGACGCCGCCCACAACACCACCCGCTTCTACGTCGCGGCCCTGCATCCGCAAACCCCGCCCGCAGAGACGCCCGATGTGATGACCACCTTCGTCTTCCGCGTCCGCAACGTGCCGGCGGCGCTTTACAAGGCGCTGGGCGGCTTCGCCACCAACGGCGTGAACATGAGCCGGCTGGAAAGCTACATGCTGGGCGGGCAGTTCACCGCGACGCAGTTCATGTGCGACGTGGACGGCCACCCGGACCAGCCGCCGCTGCGCCGGGCGCTGGACGAGCTGGCGTTCTTCTCGCGTGAGATACGTGTGCTGGGAGTGTATCCCCGGGCGGCGTTCCGGGGGCGGACTGGCGGGGATTGATGGGCTTCGCGCTGGAAACAACCGCACCGTTCGTGACCTGCGGCGTTCCCGGCAAGATTTTGAACCGTCCGACCGCATGCCTTGAGGATCAACATGTCCCACCTCGGCCGCACGACCACGCTCACCTTCGACTGCTACGGCACCCTGATTGATTGGGAGACAGGCACGATAGCATCCTTGCGGCCCTTGCTGGCCCGGCACGGCGTCACGCTCTCGGATGACGAGATCATCACGATCTTCCAAGACATTGAAACGCCGCTCTGCCAGCCGCCATTCCGGCCCTACAAGGCGGTGCTCTCGGGCGTCGTGGAGGGGTTCGGACAGCGTTTCGGCTTCCCGGTCGGCGCCGCGGAGCGGGATCTGCTCGCGTCCTCAATCCCATCGTGGCTGCCCTTTCCCGACACGTTGCAGGCGCTTCGCACCCTCCGCCGCCGTTACAGGCTGGCCATCATATCGAACATTGACGACGACCTGTTCGCCGCCACAGCCCGGCAGCTCGAAGTCCCGTTCGATGCCGTCGTCACTGCCGAGCAGGCCCGCTGCTACAAGCCGGACCCCGCCATCTTCGAAGAGGTCCTCCGGCGCCTTGGGGTGGAAGCAGGGTCTGTCACGCACGTCGCCGAGGGCGCCACGGAGATCGCGCCTGCGCGGCAACTCGGCTGTGCGACGGTCTGGGTGCGCCGGAACGGACGCTCCGCAAGGCTGCTGACCGAGGCGCCAGACGTCGAGGTGCCGGACCTGCAATCCCTGCTGGCCCGCATGGACGTTGACACGGCCCCCTGACCCGCCCCGCGCGCCCGGATCGGGAGCAGCATCTTGCCGGAGGCCCGGGTGCTGGCATCGCATTCCCGGGTGACGCTCCGCGAGCGGCTTGGTGGCACCTGAGCCGGCGCCGGACGTGAATTTGCATGGCGCTGTGCTGGGGTCCGCCGCAAGCCGCCGGTTCCACCAGTTCCATACCAGCACGGCCGCGCAGCCCGCCGCCGCCTGGCTCTGCTCAGAATGTTTTAAGCAATTGCCGTCATGCTTCCTGGAGCAATACCCTAATCGGAGACGACTTGATGTTTGGCTTCAAAGCTCAGCGGAACCCGACTTTGACCGCGCTCAGCCAGTCTTTGGGCATCATCGAGTTCGACCCTCGCGGGACGATACTCACCGCAAATCCGAACTTCTGCGCCGCGGTCGGATACGACCTGTCCGAGATCGTGGGGCAGCACCATAGCATGTTCGTGGACCCTGAGTATGCGCGCAGCCCGGACTACCGGGAGTTCTGGGCCAAGCTTGGACGCGGCGAGTTCGACGCCAGGGAATACAAGCGGATCGGCAAGGGTGGCCGGGAGATCTGGATCCAGGCCTCCTACAACCCGGTCAAGAACTCCCGGGGCGTTGTGACCAAGGTCGTCAAGCAGGCGACGGACATCACCGGCGAGAAGCTGAGGGCTGCAGAGGTTGACGGAAAGCTGGACGCGATCTCCCGGGTTCAGGCCATCATCGAGTTCAATGTCAAAGGCGAGGTGATCACCGCGAACGAGAATTTCCTGAAGACGCTGGGCTATCACCTCGACGAGATTAGGGGGCAGCACCATCGCATGTTCGTCGAATCCAGCTACGCGCAATCGGCGGAGTATCGTGAGTTCTGGAGCAAGCTGAACGGCGGCGACTACGTTGCCGGGGAGTTCAAACGGGTCGGCAAGGGTGGCAGGGAGGTCTGGATCCAGGCATCCTACAACCCGGTCTTCGACATGAACCGCCGGGTTACCAAGGTGGTGAAGTTCGCGACGGACGTGACTGGCCGGGTGCAGGCCGTCGCCGAAATCGGTGCGGCGGTGGAGCAGTTGGCGGCCGGCGACCTCACCTACCGCATCGAGGCTGCGTTGCCCCAGGCTTATGAGAAGCTCCGGTCCGATCTGAACGCCGCCATCGCGCAGATGCAGGCGGCGATGCAGGCTATTGCCGGCAACGTGGGCGGCATCCGCTCCGGCACGAGCGAGATCACCCAGGCTGCCGACGACCTGTCACGCCGGACCGAGCAGCAAGCCGCGAGCCTGGAGCAAACGGCGGCGGCGCTGGACGAGATCACTGCGACGGTTCGCCGGACGGCCGAGGGGGCCAAGCAGGCGCGCGTGGTGGTTTCCAAAACCAAGACGGACGCGGAGCACTCCGGCGAGGTCGTCCGTCAGGCCGTCGCGGCCATGGGCGGCATCGAGCAGTCGTCGCAGCAGATCAGCCAGATCATCGGGGTGATTGACGAGATCGCGTTCCAAACGAACCTGCTGGCGCTGAACGCCGGCGTCGAGGCGGCGCGGGCCGGGGACGCCGGGCGCGGCTTTGCGGTGGTGGCGAGCGAAGTGCGGGCGCTGGCGCAGCGCTCCGCCGAGGCGGCAAAGGAGATCAAGGCTTTGATCTCGGCTTCGGCGCAGCAGGTCGGCTCGGGGGTGAAGTTCGTCGGTGAAACCGGCGAGGCGCTTTCGCGCATCGTGGCCCAGGTCGCCGAGATCAACAGCGCGGTGGTGGAGATCGCCAGCGCGGCCCAGGAGCAAGCGACGGGCCTGGCCGAAGTCAACACCGCCGTGAACCAGATGGACCAGGTGACGCAGCAGAACGCCGCCATGGTGGAGCAGAGCACGGCCGCTTCCCACGCGCTTGCCGGGGAAGCCGACGAACTCGCTCGTCTCATGGGTCGTTTCCAGCTTGGGCAGGAGGAGGGGGGCATGCCCACGAATGTCGAGCCGCTACGCCGTCCAGCCAAAGCTGCGCCGCGCCCGGCCAAGCCCGCCGCTGCCCTGAGGGTCGTCGCACAAGGTGGCCGGGGCCGCGAAGCCGCCGCACGCAAGCCCGTGGCCGCCGCTGCCGAAGAAGGCTGGCAAGAGTTCTGACGCAGAGATGCGGCGGCCTGCCGGACCCGGCGGGCCGCCGTCACGCTGTCATCACCCATCCCAGCCACGTCAGGACACATCCATGCAAGATCCGTCAGATCACGGCCGTGAGCTGATCTCGTTCCGCATCGGTGCGCAGGAGTTCTGCATCGGCGTCAATGTCGTGCGCGAAATCCGCGGCTGGACCGAAGCCACTCCGCTGCCGCATGCGCCGTCCTACGTGCGCGGGGTCATCAACCTGCGCGGCGCAGTGCTGCCGATCATCGACATGGCCGAACGCCTCGGTTTGCCTGCTTCTGAGCCGACGCCGCAGCACGTTATCATCGTCGCCGAAATCGGTGCTGAAACGGTCGGGCTGCTGGTGAGCGCGGTGTGCGGCATCCTGACCGCCACCGAGCAGATGATTCAGCCCACGCCGGACATCGCTTCCGGCTCATCCAAGGCCTATGTGCAGGGCCTGCTCACCATTGAAAATAGGATGATCGGCCTGCTGTGCGCCGAAACACTCGTTTCGCGCCACCTGCACGCGCAGCAGCTTGAACCAGCCTGAACAACATCACGGCGAGAAGAACGACAAACGGCCGCCAGACCGTTGATGAACTCGGGCGTTCCCAGGCTGGAGCGTCGCGGGTGGTTTTCAACCAATCAGGTTCTCACCTTGCAGACGCGACACCAACGCCTCGTTCTATTATTGCAGAACAGTCACTCGGCATCGCAGCCGCGGGAAGCGCTGGGTTCGGGCCAGGCGGGCGCGGTTGTGCGGACGGTCCGGCTATCCAGCCGCCGCTCGGGCCTCGCCGTCTCGCCTGTCCACTTCGCGCATGGTTCCCCACTGGCGGCTGCTGAGGCAGAAATTCCAGCGGCGCCATGCCGCCGCACGCGCTGACCGAATCCGGCTTCCTTCTTGCGTGTCGCGGACCCGGTGCACCTCGCCACTCTGCGTCATGGCGCCGGAGGTCCTTTGGCCGGGGTGGCGAGCGGTGGGCAAGGCCGGGTCCTGCGGCGCAGCCGGCGCAGCCGCAAGATGAGCCAGCGCCGGCCAATCCGCAGCTTCTGGTCGAAATCGGTAGGCGTCTCGCGCCGGAGCGTCCGGGTCACGACCATGCTATGCCGCTGCGCCGCACGCAGCAGCCGCAGGTGGTCGGCGAGACGGTCGCGGAAAATCGCCTCGTCCGCGCCGGTTTCCTGCAGCTCCACCAGCGCCTCCGCTTGGGCGACAAGGTTGCGGACGGCACTGTAGTACTCGATTACCTGGACCGCGGCCCGGGTCGAGAACAGCCCGACATTGCCGGACACGTTGTTGAACACTGACATGTCGGCGTTGCTGAAGCGGACCTTCGGCAGGCGATATGTCCGAAGATCGCCCATTCCCGAGCGGAACAAGCCGTAGTATTGGCGCGACCGGCTTTCCAGCGCCTTGATCTCCGCCAAGAGCGACAGCCCGTAGGTCCGCCGCTGCCGCAGCCGCTGGCGGCTGTAGTTCATGAGCGTGCCGACATAGCCGGTGAAGACGCTGACCCCGGCTGACAGCACGACCGTCATGACCGAGACGTCCGCCATTCTCTCACCCTAGCCCGATGCAGGCGTGACAATAGCAGGGGTTCACACGTCATTGAACCAACGCCGCAATCCGCAGGCGGCTGCCGAGTAAATGTATGGGGGTCATGCTGTTGACCTCGGCCGGGCATAGCTCAGCCATGGAAATAGACATGCGGTTTCTAGACTGCGGACGCCTATTCCACGGCGGCCAACAACGGCCAGACAAGATGCCGATTGCTCAGACATCCTCCGTCAACGCCTCGGTTCAGCACAGCCCAGCTCTGCTTGACATGACCGGCCGCGGAAATGATGGTCTGCGCCAGCCGGCCGCGAGCGGGACTGTCTGCAAGCCGCGCCGCATGTTGCACCGCGTCCGCAACTACGCTGGAAACGTTTCGAAACGCGCGTGACGGAGGCTGGAACGTAATGACTGAACAGGGATTGACCGCCGATACAAATGCCTCGCCTGCGGAGTCCAACGCGGGTGTCATCCCGGCGCCCCCATGCACCTTGGTGATCTTCGGGGCCGGCGGCGATCTGACCAAGCGGCTGCTGATGCCTGCGCTCTACAACCTTTCCGGCAGCCGGCTCCTCCCGGACGCCTTCAAGGTCATTGGCGTTGACCGGGTGCAGCAGAGCGATGACGACTGGCGCCGCGGCCTGACCGAGACCATGCAATCATTCACTAGGGACAAGACCGCCGAGTTCTATACGCCGAAGCTCGACGATGCCGCCTGGGGCTGGGTGCAGCAGCGGCTGGCATACATGCCGGGCGATTTCAGCCAGGACGAGACCTTCGCCCACATCGGCAAGGCGATCGGCGAGGGCAGCGCCGTGTTCTACCTCGCCGTTGCCGCGCGGTTCTTCGCCACCGTGGCCGAGGGGCTCGGCAAGGCCGGCCTGCTGAAACAAACCGGCGACCAGTTCCGCCGCCTGGTAATCGAGAAGCCGTTCGGTGCCGACCTGCCGTCGTCGCAGGCGCTCAACGCGAGCATCCTCAAGCAGGCCGACGAAAGCCAAGTCTTCCGCATAGACCATTTCCTGGGCAAGGAAACGGTGCAGAGCATCATGGCCGTGCGCTTCGCCAACGGCATGTTCGAACCGACCTGGCGGCGGGAATACATTGACCACGTCCAGATCACCGCCGCGGAAACGGTCGGCGTGGAAGAGCGCGGGGCCTTCTACGAGCCGACCGGGGCGTTGCGCGACATGGTGCCCAACCACCTGTTCACACTGCTGTGCACGGTCGCGATGGAGCCGCCCAACTCGTTCGACGCCGAGGATGTGCGGACTGCGAAGGCCAACGTGGTCGAGGCGATCCGTCCGATCCAACCCGATGCGGCGGTGCGCGGGCAGTACTCCGCCGGCGAGGAGTTCGGCCGTCCGGTTCCCGCTTACCGCACCGAGCCGCATGTGGCTTCCGACAGTCGGACCGAGACGTATGTGGCGTTGCGGGTGGACATCGAGAACTGGCGTTGGGCCGGCGTTCCCTTCTACCTGCGCACCGGCAAGCGCCTGGCAGGCCGCCGCACCGAGATTTCCGTGCACTACAAGCCTGCGCCGTATCGCATGTTCC
>CAXTDP010000111.1:0-11400 GCA_964242295.1 uncultured Acetobacteraceae bacterium
TACCTGTGGCCCTTGGGACTCACCGCAGGCTATCCGAAAGGTGCTTGGGAGTTACATTTTCTTCCCAATGCCGTCTATGAGCCGCGAGCCTGCATCCGGGCCACATTGGATGCCGCCGCCCGCACCGGGTTCAATCCCAAACGCCTGACGTTCGAGATCGTCGAGACGGAGTCGATTGCGGACACACCTCATTTGCTCAACATCATCGCTGAATATCGCCGGCAAGGTTTCAAGATTGCGCTGGATGACTTCGCGACCGGCTACTCCGGGCTGACCCGCCTGGCCGAGCTGAAGCCCGACATCGTAAAGCTCGACCGCGCCCTCGTGAAGGACTGCGACAAGGACCGGACCCGGCTGGCGATCATCGCAAGTATGATCACCCTCGGTTCCGAGATCGGCATCAAGGTAGTCGTCGAGGGCATGGAATGTAGAAGCGAGGTCGATGCCCTGCGCTCCGTCGGGGCACGGTTCATGCAGGGGTTCTACTTTGCCAAACCCGTCTTTCAGGGGCTCTCCACCGACGAGAGTATCTTTTCCGAGGGCATCTAAATGTCTGATGGCTCTTACTGGGTTCCGGGGTGGTGAGGCCAGGAGCAGACAGTAAGTGATCAATCAAGTTCTCAGCAACCCTGAGGTTCATTACGCGACACTAAGTGTTATCCGAAAAACGGATGCCTGACACAGGGAGAATCCAGTGACCGAAATAAGTGGCCACGAACACCTGAAGGTGCTTCGGCACAAGACCGTTTTGGCCGAGTTCGGCGAGCTTGCGCTCAGGTCCAGCGACTTGGACGAGATCCTGAATGAGGCCTGCTGCTTGATCAGAGACGTCCTAGGTACTGATCTCTCCAAGGTTATGGAACTGCAACCGGATGGCAACACCCTGATTGTGCGCGCCGGTGTCGGCTGGAAGCCTGGCGTCGTGGGCAAGGTAGCCCTTAAAGTGAGTGATCAAACCCCGGAAGGTTATGCGTTCAAAACAGGGGAACCGGTTGTCTCGCCCGATATCAGTAAGGAGACCAGGTTTGAATACCCAGCGTTCCTGACCGACAACGGTGTCCAGGCAGTCGCCTATGTGCTGATTATTGGCAGCAAGGACAAGCCACCCTTCGGCATTCTGCAGATTGACAGCCGCACGCCTCGCCAGTTCACCGAAGACGATGTCGCCTTCCTGCGCAGCTACGCCAATCTGCTGGCAGCCGCGGTGGATCGCCTTCAGGTCATCGGGGAAATGCGCACCCGCGAGGCGCGCCTTCGCCTGGCCCTGGAGAACGGCCTGCTCGGGAGCTGGGACTTGGATGTCGCCAGTGGCAACGCAACGCGCACCCGGCGCTATGACGAGATTTTCGGCTATCCGGCCCCACCGCCGGCCTGGAGCTATGAGACCTTTCTCGACCATGTCTTGCCTGTGGACCGCGAGCACGTTTCCGCCACGTTCCGCCACTCTGTGAGTGCCCGGGCGGAGTGGCACTTTGAGTGCCGCATCCGGCGGGCGAGCGATGGCGAGGTGCGCTGGATTGAGGCGCGGGGCCGTCCGGACGGTGGGGATAGTAGCCACACACCGACCCACCTGATCGGCATCGTTGGGGATACCACTGAACGCAAGCGTGCCGAAGAGGCGTCGTCTCGGTATAACGAAAAGCTGGAAGCGAGCGTAGCGGAACGCACCCGCGAGTTGACGGAAGCCAATGCCAGGCTTCAAGCGGAAGCCGAGGATCGTGCGCGGATGGAGGAGGTGCTGCGGCAATCACAGAAGATGGAAGCAGTTGGTCAGCTGACAGGTGGTCTTGCGCACGATTTCAACAATCTGCTGCAGGGCATCTCTGGTAGCTTGGACCTGATGCGCATCCGCGCCGTCCAGGGCCGCACGGCAGACTTCGGCCGCTATATCGACATCGCATCCGGGGCGGCCAACCGTGCCGCGGCTTTGACCCAACGGTTGCTTGCGTTCTCACGGCGCCAAACGCTTGATCCCAAGCTGACCGACATCAACGTGCTGGTGGATGGCTTGGCGGATCTGTTCCGCCGGACGGCGGGCCCAGAGATCCAGCTGAATATTAGCCTCGCGGACGGGCCATGCGTCACCTTGTGCGATCCCAATCAGCTGGAGAACGCGTTGTTGAACTTGGTCGTCAACGCGCGAGACGCCATGCCGGACGGTGGACAGCTCCTGATCGAGACCGCGAGCACCGTGCTGCGTGACCGGCGCGGGGCACGCAAAGAGCGACCGCGGCAAGATGCACCACCCGGTGAGTACGTTGCCCTGACCATCGTCGACACCGGCGTCGGCATGACCCCGGCGATCACCTCGTGCGCCTTCGATCCCTTCTTCACGACCAAGCCGCTTGGCGAGGGCACCGGATTAGGTCTGTCCATGGTCCACGGCTTCGTGCAGCAATCCGGTGGCCACGTGCGCCTGCACAGCGAGGTAGGGCAAGGCACGACGGTCACAATCTACTTGCCGCGCCGTTCTGAAGCCCCAAGCAGCTTGGTGCAGGGCGAGACCGTCGCTTCGGTTGAAGTGGTGGCAAGCGGTGTCGTGCTGCTCGTTGAGGATGAGCCCGAAGTGCGGATGGTGGTCAGCGAACTCTTGTCGGACTGCGGCTACACTGTGCTGGAGGCTGGGACCGGCCGGGCCGGGCTGGACATCGCAGATTCCGGGGTGCGCATCGACCTCTTGGTGACCGATGTCGGCCTGCCTGGGGGCATGAACGGCAGGCAGCTTGCGGACGCTGCGCGACGTCTGCGTCCCGATCTGAAGGTGTTGTTCATCACAGGTTATGCCGAGAGCGCCGCGGTCGGCAATGGGCAGATGGCGCTGGGCATGCAGGTCATGATCAAGCCCTTTGCGCTGGAACAGCTCGCGGCCAAGGTCCAGAACATTCTCGCTATAGGCGAACATGCGGCGGGGTTGTGACAGAGGAGCATTGCGTGGTTCAGAAAGTGCCATCTCCAGGTAACACCGGACATCGATAGACCTCTGGTAGCAGGAAGATTATCGTTGGCTCTTATTGGGTTCCGGGGAGTGGGGTCGGGACCGTGGCACGGGGCTGAGGACGGCCGGCGCGCAGGGGGGATCGGGAGTAGCTGACCGGCTCGTGCGAGGAGCTTGCGTCATGGCTGAATTCGACCTGGTCAAGCTTTCGGGGCGTGGTTCAAATCCGGGTAACACCGAAACGAGAAATCTATTCACCACGATAGGCTTATCGATTTCCGGTGTTGCCTAGAAATGGCATTTCCTGAACCACGCCGACCACCTCACCGGCCTGGTTGCGTAATAGACGCACCACCACCCCGGAACTCAATAAGAGCCTCACGAGTTTGCAGCCTTTCTGCCTATAGTCACTTTGAAAGAGGGATCAACGAGACATGTGGCAGCCCCGGACCGTCAAGCATTCCATACCCTCCAGCTCAGCTGACGGTGCAAGCCTGCCAGCACGCCTTGGCACTGAGCCTGAGTCGCTGCACGCGCTGCAGTGTGCCGTCCTTGAGGCTGTTGCGTGCGGCCAGCCGCTCGATCGTATCGCTTACCTGCTGTGCCAGCATGTCGAGCAGCTCGTGCCGGACATCGTCGCGTCAGTGCTGACCGTGGACGGAGAGGGGCGCCTGCACTCCCTCGCCGCCCCAAGCTTGCCGGAAGCGTTCTCGCGTCTCGTCGAGGGAACGCTGATTGGTCCGAGCGTGGGGTCATGCGGCGCTGCCGCCTATGCCGGACGTTCAGTCGGCGTACTCAGCATCGACACGGACCCGGGATGGGAAGCTTACAAAGCGCTACCGCTTGCGGCCGGGCTGCGGGCCTGCTGGTCAAGTCCGATCAAGGGGCGCAGCGGTCAGGTGGTCGGAACCTTCGCGTTCTACTACCGCGTTTGCCGCGCGCCGAGCGCCCTCGAGCGGAGCATCGTCGATGCGAGCGTTCATCTTTGCGCCCTGGCCATTGAGCATGACAGGGTATGGACCGAGCTGCAGCAGACCAACCAGCGTTTCGATTTGGCGCTCAGCAACATGTCCCAAGGCGTCTGCTTCTTCGACCGGGAGCAACGGCTGATTGTGGCAAACCGGCGCTATGCCGAGATGTACAACTTGCCCCTGGCCTGCGTCGGCCCTGGCACATCTTTGATGGAGGTCATAGCCCTGCGCGTTGCGGCAGGAGCCGGCCCCAAGATGACGGCCGACAGGTATCATGCCTGGCGGGATACGCTGCAGCACCACACCACGCCAACCGACACCGTAGCCGAGTTGGTGAACGGTCGCGTGATCGCTATCCACCACCAGCCGATGCCGGATGGCGGATGGGTCGCGACACACGAGGATATCACCGAGCGTCGCCGGGCCGAGGCCCAAGTGGTGTTCATGGCGCAGCACGATGCGCTGACCGGCCTACCCAACCGCATCGCGTTCCGCAGCCGCCTTGAGGAGGCACTCGCGTCCGCCTCACGCGGCCAGGACTGCGCGGTGCTTTGCCTCGACCTCGACCGCTTCAAGTTCGTCAACGACACGTTCGGGCATGCCGTCGGTGACGAGCTACTCCGGCGGGTGGCCGATCGGCTGAGAGGGTGCGTGCGCGAGACTGATGCCCTCACGCGGCTCGGTGGTGACGAGTTCGCGATTTTCCTGACCGATTTGACCCAGCCCGAGGTCGCAGGCGAGCTGGCACAGCGGGTTATCCAGGTCTTGAGCGAGCCGTTCGAGATCGGGGACCACGGCGCAATCGTCGGCGCCAGTGTCGGCATTGCGGTCGCCCCGGGTGACGGCAGCACCGCCGACCAGCTGCTGCGGAATGCCGACACCGCCCTATACCGCGCCAAGCGGGACGAACGTGGCACTTACCGGTTCTTTGAACCTGAGATGGATGCGCGCTTGCAAGCTCGCGCGTCCTTGGAACGCGACCTTCGACAGGCGGTCCGCGATCAGCAGTTCGAACTGGCCTACCAGCCGCAATACGATCTTGGCACGAACGCCATCTGCGGCTTTGAGGCACTCCTTCGGTGGCGCCATCCAACACGGGGCACGGTCTCCCCAGGCGACTTCATCACCGTTGCGGAAGAAACAGGTTTGATCGTGCCCATTGGTGCGTGGGTATTGCACCAGGCCTGCATGGATGCAGCGAGCTGGCCGTCCCCGGTGAAAGTGGCCGTCAATCTCTCGGCCGTCCAGTTCAGGGCAACCTCCCTGGTCGAAGAAGTGGAAGGCGTGCTCTCGCGGTCGGGGCTGTCGGCGGCACGGCTGGAATTGGAGATCACGGAGTCCGTGCTGCTGCGCGACTGCGCGGATACCCTGGCCACGCTGCATGCGCTTCGCGCCGTGGGGATGGGCATTTGCCTGGACGACTTCGGCACCGGTTACTCGTCACTGAGCTATCTGCGCAGCTTTCCGTTCAACAAAATCAAGATCGACCAATCTTTCACCATGGATCTCCCAGAGAAGGAGGAGTGCGTTGCAATCGTCCGCGCCATCGTAACCCTGGGCCGCAGCCTTGGAATGGCCACGTTGGGTGAGGGCGTGGAAACAGCCGCCCAGCTCGACCAGTTGCGCAAGGAGGGCTGCACCGAAGCCCAAGGCTACCTGTTCAGCAGGCCGATACCAAACGACGCTGTGCATCTGACGTTGATAGCTGCTGCACGGCAAAGCCAGGCCGGGGTGCGCAGCCGACCGTGAGGTGGTGCCGGTTGTCCGAACAGCAGCCTGCGCCAGGGTGTTGCACAAACTTCGAGAGCGGCCGCAGGAACCCCCACCCCGTTGAGGCCAGGCTGTGAACAAGCGCCGAACCAAGGTTCATCCGCGCGGTTGGTTCAGGACAAGCGCGGCACTTGGGGGACCGTCGCAAGATTGGGGTTGTGGCAGCCAGTCGGCTGTTTTCGCGTCTGTTCTCGAATCAAGGGCGTGGTTCAGAATCCAGCCTTTTTGGGTTACACGAGGCGAGTGGAAACCGCCGGCCTATGAGCGTCGGATATCCGTGGGAAGAATGTTCTGTGCGGGAGGCGGCGAGCCTCTCCCGCTTAAGCTCGCTGGGGCTGCTGAAGCGGTCCCAAGGCCAGCAGGGTCAGCCAGTGCGGGTGACCTTGACCCGTCATCAGCTCCCGCGGGCTCTTGTCCTGGCGCTGGGCTTAACGGCTGCGTAGGAAGCGGCGGTGGTTCAGGAAGAAGCGCAGCAGGTTCAGGTACGCGCCATCGAGGTGCCCGAGATCCAGGCGCATGAGCTGGCCCGCGACGTCCGGACGTTCACCCAGTGGCTGCGCCATGACGTTCTGGCGCTGGCCGGCCATACCCTGGCCACCCGCCAGGCGCTGTTCGACTTCCTCGTCGAGGAGCTAGCGCAGCGCGAACCCGCGGATGCCCGGCGCATCCGCCCGGTGCGGGTCGCACTGCAGAACCGGCGCTACACATTGCTCGCCTTGCCGGCGTGCTTGATGGCAAACTGGGGCGTGGTATGGAAAGTGCCATTTCCAGGTATCACCAGAAATCGACAAAGCCCTGACGTTGCATGAAGATCTCGCTTTGGGTGTTACCCTGATCTGAACCACGCCCCTGAGCAGCAAAGCAATCCTGAGCAGCAAGGATCGTACTGTGCCCATTAATGCTCTCGCCGCCATCCGTGCCACCCTGGAGGCAGCCGGGATTGAGTTTACCAACGAGTGGGTGCCAGGCGCGCGGCTAAGGAAGTCGGACCAGTGACGCCCGATCAGTTAAGGGCGGCACGGGCTTTGCTGGGCTGGAGCCAAACGCAATTAGGTCTCCGGAGCGACACGTCCGCATACGTCGTGAAGAAGTTCGAGCTGACGGGCCAGGCTGCTAAGGTTCATGGACGTCCTGACATGACCGATCCTCTCGCCACTATCCGCGCCGCCCTAGAAACGGCCGGCGTTGAGTTCACGAACGGAGAGGTGTCAGGGGTCGCGGCTGCGGAAACCACCCCGATAACGCCCGGTCAGGTCACTGCGGCCCGAAAGCTGCTGGGATGGAGCCGAACGCAGCTCGGCGTCCGCAGCGGCACGTCTATTCATGTTGTGCAGACGTTTGAGCGAACGGGGCATGTTGCGAAGCTGCATGGTCGGCGGGCGGAACAGGTGGACACCATTGCCGCCATCCGCGCCACCTTGGAGGTGGCGGGCATTGAGTTTAGCAATCAGCGAGTGCCTGGAACACGCGGGCGCACGCCGAGCGTAAGACTGCGAGAGCCGGGCGAGTGACACCGGATCAGATGAGAGCTGCCCGGACGCTGCTAGGCTGGAGCAGGGTCAAGCTGGGTTTCCTCAGCGACACCTCGATCCACATGGTTAGAACCTTTGAGCGATCTGGGCGGATCATATCTCTGTCTGGATATGGCCGAACCGAACAGGTAGATGCCATTGCCGCCATCCGTGCGACCTTGGAGAAGGCCGGCATTGAGTTCATCGACGGCGACACGCCAGGGGTGCGGCTGCGGGAACCAGCAGGCTCCGAATGAGCAGCTTTCCCGGCGCCATCTACGACGGTCAAGGCAAAAGCCTGGACCCCACCGTGCCCGACTTGACGCGAGATCAGATCGACGCCTGCTCCTATCGCTCCCTGGTGTCAGACCGGAATATGACGCCGATAGCTCGCGTGTGACTGCTGATGAACGACGCCACACCAGACGCCATCCCGCCCGTCTTGATGATCGAGGCCGTCAAGCTTGTGCTGGCCGGCAAGGGCGTCCTGATCCTGGCGCAGCGACCCAGGGCCATTCAGTTCTAACTCAGCGACCCAGACTGTCGCTCCGGATCGTCAGCAAAGCGCTCTACGAACCTAACGCCAGCGCCGGCATGCTCTGCTCATTTGTGGCCAAGAAATTAGAACTGAATGGCCCTGCGCAGCGACCGGAACCCGAGGTGGACTTGCGGACGGGGTTGCTGCACGCCCTCGACCTATTCACCGCAACCCAGGATGTAGCAGGGAACGCATGAACCAGCGCAATTTGACCCTACACTTAGAAGTGCCCTGAAATGAGAGAGGGGCTTGGCAAGAGACAGACTCTTATGCTGCAAGCCCTTGGTCACCTTGAGGAAAAGCATGGTGCCGGAGCTTTCTACGTATGGGCTGTTCTGGATGCAGCTTGGGAGATTGGCCTTCGACAAGAAGACGAAAGCCGCAGGGCGCAACGAAAGATCGCTGACGATCTCTATCAGCAGGAAATGATCACCCGCGCCGCCCAAGGAGATGTGGAGTCGAAAGACAGTCTCGACAAACAGACCGTTCTCAACAGCCTGACCCGTGACTTGACAGGATTGCCGAAACGGGGCCGAAGAAAGCGTCCGAAAGGCTTTCGATTTGAGGATTTGAACCCAGCGCGCTGCTTTGCTTTGTTGGAGCGCCGAGGGTTGGTCAAGCGGTACGCGCAAATCGGACAAGGATCATCACTGGCATTGACTGATGAGGGCCGGGCGAAGTTGCCGAAGCATCAGTCAGCCTAGACGACCCTGGGCCGGCACCGCCGCCAGCAGAAGTCGCTCCGCAAAGATCAGTTAAGCGTGCGGAAAGTGGCAGTCGTTAGCCCTCGTTTGCGGAACTGAGCACCGGCTTCTGGACCACGAAGCCCTTTGTTCGCTCCAACGACCTACTATGATTTCAACAGGCTATCACGCAACCTGCCAATTCCTAACTCTACTGGTCTCATTCCGCTATTGTGTACGCCATTTCTCATATTTATTGTAGCAGTGTCTTACTTATACTTCTAGATAGATTGCCTTTGTCAGACTGGGCCGTTGGCGCAGCCTGAACAACATATCGAGGATAAAATGCTAGGACTCTGCTCCCCCATCGCACAGGCCGCGCTCGGCCTTCCCACAAGGCCGCTTCGTCACCTGGCGCGGCACTGGGCTGGCCACGGAGTGGGGCGCGGCGCTCACCATACCTCAGTCCACCATGCTGCCCTGCCCCACATCGCCGCCGCACACACAGCCGGGCCTGCAATCATGTGCACCAAGATGCCGGGATCGCTCCCGGCAGGGACGCTGTCGGGCGCAGCTGCACGTTCGGCAGGCTCGGGTGCATTAGCCAGGCCGGGCCATGGACTGACCGCCTCCAGCTATGCAGCCGGCGCTGGCGGCGTTGGTGCCGGCAGCGGTGCTGCCTTTGCAGGCACCTCAGTCAGTGCGACCGGGGTTGGTGGCGGGGTGTTCGGCGGCAGCGGGCTGGCTGGCGTCGCGTTACCATTGGCCGCCGCTGTCCTGATCGCCGCAGGACTTGTCACCGGCGTGATGGCGAGGCCGGATCAGTCGTCCTTCCTCGAACAAAGGACGTTCCAGCCAGCCGTCATGGCCAGCATGGCACCGCAGGTCATGCCGAGCCCGACTTCGACTGTGTTCAGCCCGGCCACCACATTCCCCGGGACACTGGCTATGCTGGCCGCCACTTCTCAGCCAGGCATGGCCCTGCCTGACTTTCCTGAGCAGATGCCCGGAATGCCAGCCCCAAGCACCAGCACCGGCGCAGAGAACATTCCGGAACCGGCCAGCCTTGACCTGTTGGGCTTTTGCGTTTTTGGCCTCGTATTAGCCCGGGAATGGGGTCAGGCCATCCAGCGTTGGTCCACACTTGCGCCTGCGCAGTAGAAACGTCGCGTCCGACAACTGGCTGAATCGGTAGGGCAGCTTGCACTCAGCAGGCCCGGCATACGCTGGCTGGGATTGAACAGGGCGAGCGTCCCCTATCGGGGAACCTGGCCGCCAGTGACCTCGCTGCACTGCAAGCCATGATGCCTCTCAGCCTGACGTTCGACCCGGTGCGTGTGGTGGGGTCACCGTCGGGGTGCCTTGGATGGTGGTGGGGCTGACGCGTCCCTATGCGTCTCAAGATGGTATAGCAGTCTGCTATGCCACTTGCCCGTCATATAGCATTACGCTATAATACTAACATGCGGACCGTCGCCTACACCCTCGACGCCGCCAAAGACCTCAAGCGGCACGGCAATGTCGCTGCACGTGTTCGCAAGGCGATGTCGGAGTATGCGGCGGACCCGCAGGCCCATGCGAACAATGTCACCCAGCTTGTCGGCTCGCCGTTCTGGCGTATGCGGATTGGCGACCTTCGGGCCATTTTCGAGATGACCGACACCACGATCACCCTGACCAAAGTTGCGCCCCGCGGCGGCGCTTACGATTAGGAGGCCACCATGTCCGATACGATCACTATCTCCCGCGCCGAGTATCAGGACCTGATCGACGCACGCGACGCCGCCATTGCAATGCGCGACGTGGCCAGCGGCGTCATGCCGGTGCTGTCCGAGGTCGAGCTTGACGCCTATTTGGCCGCGCCGTCGCCAGTTGCTTTCTGGCGTAAGCAACGTGGCCTGACGCAGACGACGCTGGCAGCGCAGATCAAGATCAGCCAGCCCTACCTAGCGCAGATTGAGGGCGGTCACCGCGGCGGGGATGTGATGCTCTATAGCAAGCTCGCGTCGGCGTTGAAGGTGCGGATTGAGGATTTGGTGCCGGAAACGGAGACGGAGACGGAGATGGCGGAGTAGCGGGGAAGGCATACAGGAGGCCACTGCTCGGTCGCTTGCCCCAACCATCCACCAAATCCACCCTGGCGCGTTCAGCTCGGAGCGCGCCATGCACCCTCCCGTCTTCCACCTCGACCAGCGCCTGTCTGACTGGCCCGAGTGCTGGCTTGAACTGCGGTGTCCATGTTTGTCGCGGACAGTCCTGCATCCGGTGAAGATGCTGCTTCAACGGAGCGACCGTCCATTCAGGAGCGTGCTGGCGGCGCTGCATTGCTCCGCCTGCAAGGGCAAGCCGGCGCCGGTCTATCTGGTGGCCGGGCACGTCCGAGATTACACGGGCGGGCCGCTGGCAAGCTGGGCTCTGCAACTGGTGCCGTCGCCGTGATGATCCATGACCCTGGACCGCCACTGACACCAGCAGAAGCCGCCGCACTGCACGACCAGCCGGAAGGCGTGGCATAGTTCGCCATCCCAGCCCAAGACGGCGCGGAAATGATAGCACGCGCCCACACCGAGGCGCACGACGGTGGGCGGCTGCTGCCGGGGCACCTGGCCGCCCCTACCCTCGCAGAGCTGCGCGCCATGATGCCGCCGGGCTTGGCGTTCGACTAGGCGCTGGTGGTCGGATCGCCGCCGGGGTGCCTTGGATGGTGGTGGCATTGATTGCGGCCGACACCCGCAGTGCGTGTAGAAAAACTGAGCGTTTCTCTTTCTGCGTGCGCCCAAGTGGACGTTCGACCCGAACCTGTGCTGGGAACCCTCCGTGCCAATGACAGGCTCTGGGCCGCAGCTGAACAACGCAGTCCCTTCGGTCCAGTCCCATTACAGAACCTTCATCCCTACTACGAACTGCTCCGCCCCTGTGCCCCGCATCGGTACTCTAGCCCTTGCGGTGTTCGCCGCTTGGACGTCTCCCTTCGCATCGGAGCGACAGGTTC
>CAXTDP010000112.1:0-11396 GCA_964242295.1 uncultured Acetobacteraceae bacterium
CGGAGGCGAGGCCCGCCGGCACCGCCGCAGCCGAACCAGCGGAGTAGCTCCATGCCCGACATCAACGCGCCCGACTTGCACCCCGGATCCGAGCAGGACGAAGGCCGGCCGGGTGCTCCGCGTCCCTCGAGGTTCCATCGGGTGCTTTGGATCATTCTGCCCATTCTGCTGCTCCTCGCAGCAGCGGGAGGTGTCGGCTGGTGGTTCGTGGGACGAAAGCAGCAGCAGCAAGCAGCAGCTCCGCCGCCGATGAAGGTGCCGGTGATCACGGTGGCCGCGCAGACCGTGCCGATCTTCCGCAGCTTCCCGGGGACGACGCAAGCTCTGCGGACCGTGCCCATCCAGGCCCGGGTGACGGGTTACCTTGTCGAACAGGGGGCGGTTGACGGCGCGGACGTGGCCGCCGGGGCGCTGCTCTACCGTATTGATCCCAAGGACTATCAAGCGGCGTTCGCGCAGGCCCAGGCGTCGCTCGCCCAGGCGAATGCCAGCCTGCAGTACTCGCGCGTCAGCCAGGGACGCAACCAGATCCTGGCCCGTCAAGGCTGGGTCCCACAGGATACCTCCGACCAAGCCAACAGCGTCTTTCACCAGGGCCAGGCGAGCCTGGCCAACAACGAGGCCGCCGTGACTCAAGCGGCGCTGAACCTCAGCCGAACCGAGATCAGTGCTCCCTTCGCCGGCCGCATCAGTGCGAGCCAGGTTTTTACCGGCAGCCTGATCAGCGTCGCCGGCGCGACGCTGAACACGCTCGTGCAGCTTGACCCGATCTATGTCAGCTTCAATCCCGCCGAGGTAAACCTGCCGGCGATCACCCGGGAGCAGGCGCATGCGCCGATCGAGGCCGCGGTTTCCCAGGATGGCGGCAAGCCAAACCACGTCGGAACGCTGACGTTCATTGACAACCAGGTCAGCCAATCCACCGGAACGATCCTGCTTCGCGCCACGATTGCCAATCAGGACCATGCGCTGCTGCCAGGCCAGTATGTGACGGCGACATTGCATCTGGGTGACTTGCAGGGCGCCGTGCTGGTGCCCCAGAGCGCTGTCGGCTCGACCCAAATCGGGCGCACGCTCATGATCGTGGGCGAAGGCAACAAGGTCGAGCAGCGTCTCGTCAAGCTGGGCGACAGCGACGGCGACATGATCGTTGTCAGCGACGGTCTTAAGCCGGGGGAGCGCGTCATCACCGGGCAACTGCAGAAGATAAGACCGGGCAGTATGGTGCAACCGGAGGCCGATCCTCGGTAGTCGTTTCTCGTCCAACTCGTGACATCTGGCAGATCATCGAGCGTTTCAGCAAGATCGTCAGAAGCCTCCGGGCGGCGTTTCAGATGGTCGTCGTGTTCCGTTGGATCAACTGACGACAGGCCCAAGCACTACATCGCCAGATGCGTTCACCCGACGTGCCAGGTGCTTGTTTTAACGTGACGGAGGAGTGCTGTGGCGCGTTGGGGACCGGAGATGTGGCGTGCATGCTTGGACGCCTGGCTTGCGCCGTTCCCGGCGGCACTGCCGCGTGCCGCACGGCGCTGGACGCCGTCCGAGACAGTCGCATCCGCTTTTCATTTGAGGCAAGTGGCAGCCTGCGATCGGCGGGACGCGCCAGGAACGCCTACTCCCAAAGCCGGACCGGTTCAGGAAGCGCCGACCATGTCTCGTCATCCTGCTTGCGCCCGGTTGTCCACATCAGCACGGCGAAGCGACCGGGCCGGTCGAGCACGTGAAGTGGGTGGTGCCAGGTGCCGACATGGTAGTTCACGGCCTGGTCGCCGCGCACGACGAACGCGCAAAGCCGGTCGGGATCGGGCCTGCCACCCGAGTCCGGCGCCACCATCACGACCCAGCGCGAGACATCGAGCGGCACGAAGGTCTGGGAGGACCAGGGATGCCGCTCCATCTCCGTGGCGACCAGCGGCAGCATGCTGGGGGGCTTGTTGCTGAACGACAGCCTGGTGCTGGTTCCGGCGCCTTGGCCGGGGCTGCCGAGGCTGGACGACAATCCGTGCCGTCCGCCGGGTTCCGGCGGCTCTACCACGTCCCCGTAGGATGCGAACGCCTCGGCCGTCAGCGGCCGGAGCTGCAGGGCGCGCATCAGGAGCCGACCTTGATGATCTGCTCCATGCCGGGCTGGTAGGGGAAGGTGCGGCGCCAATGCTCGGCGATCTCGATCCGGCGCGCGACCCAGACGCCGGGATGCCCAAGGATGTAGTCCATGAACCGCGCCAGGCCCGCGGCCCGTGCGGGATGGCCGATCACCCGCATGTGCAGGCCGCAGGACATCATCTTCGGCTGCGTGGCGCCCTCGGCATACAGCATGTCGAACTGGTCCCGGAGGAACGTGAAGTAGTCGTCTGCGTGCGAGAACATCCCGCGCCCGAACTTGCTGTCATTGGTCACGAGGGAGTAGGGCACGATGAGCTGCGGCGTCCCGTCCTGCAGCACCCAGTATGGCAGCTCGTCGTTGTAGCAGTCGCTGTCATAGAGGAACCCGCCCTCCTCGACCAGCAACGCGCGCGTGTTCACGCTGGGGCCATACCGGCAGTACCAGCCAAGGGGACGCGAACCGAGCGTCTTGGTCAGGCTTTCGACCGCCAGGCGGATGTGCTCGCGTTCCTGGTCACGGGTGAGCTTGTGATGCTCGATCCAGCGCCAGCCGTGGCAGCAGAAGTCGTGCCCGGCGTCCCGGATCGCCGCCGCCGCCGGCGGGTGCCGCTCCAGCGCCAGGGCACAGGCGAACACGGTCATCGGCAGCTTGCGCTCGGCGAACAGGCGCATGATGCGCCAGAAGCCGACGCGGGAGCCGTATTCGAACATGCCCTCTCCGGCCAGGTCCCGTGTTCCCGATGCGACGGGCGAGCTAGGGGATTCGGTCAGGCTCGCCTCCGACCGGCCGTCGCCATCGAGGAACGAGTATTCGGAGCCTTCCTCGTAGTTCATGACGAAGTTGACGGCGATCCGGGCGCCGCCGGGCCACTGCGGATGGGGTGGGTTGGCACCATAGCCGATCAGGTCTCGGTGGTAGCCGGAAGCGAGCACAGCAGACATTAGACCTCGGTCGGTAGATGATTGAAATACGTTCACAAGCCCAAGGAGTGAGCATCCTCAAGGGCGATGCAGGCCGATCCGCCCGGGATTGATGCACCAAAGGTCTTGCTTGTCGAGACGCCTGGGGTAAAGCTTCCACGGTCGCAACGCGAGGTCACGCCCGATGCATGCCGAACCAGTTCCGTCGCTGGCGCATGCCAGAAGTCACTGCGGCGCGACGGCTTGAGCACCGGCCGCTTCCATCTCGGCTGGTTCCTGGGCAACAGCTTCGGCGTGCATGGCTGGAACCAGCCCTGGGGCGGGACCCCCGAGCGCGACTGGATGCTGCCTGACCTGCACATCGAGATGGCGCGGGCGCTGGAGCGGGCGTGCTTCGACTTCCTGCTGCTGGAGGACTCGCTGTTCGTCCCTGACAGCTATGGCGCCTCAACCGAGTTCTACCTGGCCCGGGCGCTGCGGGCGCCGAAGAACGATCCGCTGCCGCTGGTGCCCCTGATCGCGCAGGCGACGCAGCGCCTGGGGATCGTGCCGACCATCTCCACCTCGTTCTATCCGCCGTTCCTGCTGGCCCGCCTGATGGCCACGCTGGACCACATGTCGAAGGGCCGGGTCGGCTGCAACTTCGTGACCTCGACCGCTGCCCGCGCCGCCCAGAACTTCGGCTTGGACGAGCACATCGAGCACGATACCCGCTACGACATGGCCGACGAGTTCGTTGACGTGGCTTCGCAGCTCTGGGCCTCCTGGGAGGCGGACGCGATCCCCGACGACCCGGCGCGCGGCGTCTTTGCGGACCACGCCAAGGTGCGGCCGATTGACTTCAAGGGACGGTTCTATACATCGCGCGGGCCGCTCAACACCGCCCGGCCGCCCCAGGGCCGCCCGGTGCTGGTTCAGGCCGGCGGCTCCCCGCAGGGCCGGCACTTCGCGGCCAAGCACATGGACGCGGTGATCGCCGCAGCCGGCGACGTGGCGGAGATGAAGGCGTTCCGGGCCGACATGCGGGCGCGCGTTGCCGCACAGGGGCGCGACCCCGACCGCTGCAAGATCCTGTTCGTCTTCACGCCGACCTTGGGCGAAACCAACGACGAGGCCCGGCTACGCGCAGACCGCCGGCAGGAAAGGCGTGCCCGTTTCCCGGAGGAGGCCCTGGCCCAGATGGCCAGCCTGACCGACATAGACTTCGCCCAATTCGACCTGGACGCACCGGTCCAGGAGCTGACCACCAATGGGCAGCAGGGGACCCTCAAGCGCTTCATGGCGCAGGGTGCCACCTTGCGCGAGATCGCCGGCAACTACCGCTTCGGGTTCGAGGACGCTGTGGGCACGCCCGACCATGTGGCCGGCACCATGGCCGAGGTGATGGAGGAGGTGGGCGGCGACGGCTTCATGGTAAGCGGCCCCGTCACGCGCCGTTACCTGGCCGAGATCACCGATGGCCTGGTGCCGGCGCTGCAACGGCGGAACCTGGTCCGCACCCGCTACGCGTTCGACCAGTTCCGCGACAACCTGCTCGAATTCTGACGTGCAGCTCGTGAAGATGATTTTGCGCAGGGTGTTCTGGATCATCCCGGTGGCGTTTGGCGTCGTGACCATCACCTTCTTCATGGCCCGGGTGTTCAGCGGCGATCCGACGGAGCTTTACACGCCGCCCGAGGCCACGGACGCGCTGCGGGCGCAGATCCGGGCGCAGCTTGGTCTGGCGGACCCGTTGCCGGTGCAGTTCCTGCATTATCTGTCGGACCTGCTGCACTTCGATCTCGGCATGTCGTTCACCACCGGGCGGAGCGTCGGGGCGGATTTGTGGGACCGCCTGCCGGCCACGCTCGAACTGGGACTTGTGGGACTTGTGCTCGGGATTGCGGCGGGGGTGCCGCTCGGCGTGCTGGCGGCGGTGAACCGGGAACGCTGGCCGGATTTCCTGGTCCGCGGCGTCACGCTGGGCGGGATGGCGCTGCCGCAGTTCTGGATCGGCCTGGTGCTGATCTGGATTTTCTTCGTCAGCCTTGGCTGGCTTCCCGGGCCGGTCGGGCGGCTGCCGATTGGAATTTCGGCGCCTCCGCGCGTAACCGGGTTCCTGCTGATCGACTCGCTGCTGGCCGGGGACCTGCATGTATGGTGGCTTGCGGCGCAGCAGCTTGTGCTGCCGGGGCTGACGCTCGGCCTGTCCACCCTGGCGCCGATCGCCCGCGTGACACGGGCCTCGATGGTCGAGGCGATGCAGAGCGACTACATCCGCACCGCCATTGCCATGGGCCACGGGCGGGCGGCGCTATGGTTCCGCTACGGCCTGAGGAACGCGCTGCTGCCGGTCGTGACGCTGATCGGCGGCGTGGCGGGGCACGTCCTGGGCGGCGCCGTGCTGCTGGAGTCCATCTTCGGCTGGCCCGGCCTGGGCCAATATGCGTTGCAGGCGATCGAGCGGTCGGATTTCGCCGCCCTGCAGGGCTTCGTGATCTACGCCTCGCTGCTTTACGTGCTCGCGTTCCTGGCGGTGGATGTCCTGTATATGGTCATTGATCCGAGGATGCGGACATGAGCGCCGGCAAAGTGGTGGAGGCCGCCGCCGCCGCTGTGTCCCTCAAGCCGGGCCGGCATGTGCGGCTGTCCTGGTCCATGCGGATCGGCCTTGCGGTCCTGCTGTTCTATGTGGGGATCGCGCTGCTGTCCCTGGTCTGGACGCCCTATGACCCGCTGCAGCCTGGCGTGGGAGACGGCTACGCCGGGCCCAGCCTCGAATTCCTGCTCGGGACGGACCGGTTGGGCAGCGACATGGTGTCGCGGCTGATGGCGGGCGCGCGTTACGACCTCGGCATCAGCGTGGTCGCGGTGTCGCTGGCGCTCGTGGTCGGGACGGTGCTGGGCACGGTCGCCGGGTATTATGGCGGGGTCCTGGACGTGGTGATCCTGCGGGTCGTCGAGGTGTTCCAGGCCTTCCCGGGCCTGCTGTTCGCGATGCTGGTGGTGAAGGCGGTGGGGCCGGGGATCATGAACGTGATCCTGGTGCTGTCCTTTGTCGGCATCCCGGACTACCTGCGCCTGGCCCGGGCGGAAATCCGGTCGCGGCGGAACTGGCAGTATGCGGAGGCGGCGCGGATGGTCGGGAACCGCTCCTGGCGCGTCGCCTTCCGGCATCTGCTGCCGAACAGCGCCGGGCCCTTGCTGGCCTTCACGTCCATCAACGCCGCGTTCGTGGCGCTTGTGACCGCGAGCCTCGGCTTCCTCGGCCTGGGACTCAGCCCCAATGCGCCGGAATGGGGCAACATGATCGCCCGCGGCCAGGACGGCGTGATGACTGGCGAGTGGTGGGTGTCGTTCTTCCCGGGCCTCGCCATCCTCGGCATGACCGGCGCCTTCTACATGCTGGGCGACGCGATCTCCGACCTGTCGGACCCGAGGCGCCGGTGAGCGCGGCCCTGCTCTCGATCGAGGGGTTCAGCGGGGCGTTCCAGTCCAGGGCCGGTCTGCTCACGCCCGTCCTGCACGGCGTCACCTACCAGTTGCGGCCCGGCGCCATCACGGCCGTGGTGGGGGAGACCGGCAGCGGCAAGTCGCTGGTCGCGCTCTCGATCCTGGGGCTGCAGCCGCCGGGTTTCGTCCGCACGTCCGGGCGCATCCTGTTCCAGGGCGTGGACCTGCTGACCCAGGGCCGCCGGGCGCTCCGGGCAGTCCGCGGGCGGCAGATCAGCCTCGTGTTCCAGGATGCGCGGGCGGCATTGAACCCGGTCTTCACCGTGGGGCGGCAGCTTGCGGACGTGCACAGGCTGCAGCATGGCAGCACGCGGGCGGAGGCGATGCGGCAGGCGGTGCTGGCGTTGCAGCGCGTTTCCATCCCGGAGCCGGAGCGCCGGGCACGGCAGTATCCGCACGAGTTCTCGGGCGGCATGGCGCAGCGCGCGATGATCGCGATGGCGGCGCTGATCTGCGAGCCGGCGCTGCTGATCCTCGATGAGCCGACGACCGGCCTGGATGTCACGATCCAGTCGGAGATCATGGACCTCATCGTGGATTTGAGCCGGAGCCGGGGGCTTACGACCTGCCTCATCACCCACGACCTCGGCGTGGTGGCGGAAACCTGCGACGACGTGGTGGTGATGAGCGGCGGGCAGGTGGTCGAAACCGGGAGCGGGGAGGCCGTGTTTACCCGGCCGCAGCACGGCTACACGCGCCGGCTGCTGGCGGCGAGCCGGTTGACGGAGGCGGCGGCTTGAGCGGGTTCGCCGCGGCGCTGCAGGTGCGGGGGCTGCGCAAGCATTTCCGCCTGGCAGGCGGCCGCACGCTGGTGGCGGTGGACGGGGTGGACCTGGACCTGGCGCCTGGCGAGACCCTGGCCCTGGTCGGGGAAAGCGGGTCCGGCAAGTCCACCGTTGCCCGCTGCATCGTCCGCCTGATCGAGCCGACCGGCGGCGAGGTCGAGGTGGACGGCACGTCCATGCGGACGCTCGACCCGGTGGCGCTCGCACGCATGTATCGCCAGGTGCAGATGGTGTTCCAGGACCCGAACGCCTCGCTCAACCCGCGTATGACGGTGGCGCAGGCGTTGGAGGAGCCGCTCCGCCTGCACCTGAAGCTGAACCGGGCCGAGCGTGCGGGACGGCTAAGGGAGCTGGTGGAGCTGGTCGGTCTTACGGCGGCGCACCTGGCCCGTTATCCGCACGAGCTGAGCGGCGGGCAGCGGCAGCGGGTCGGTATCGCCCGGGCGCTCGCGGTGCAGCCGGGGCTGCTGATCCTGGACGAGCCGACCTCATCGCTGGACGTTTCGGTCCGCGGCCAGGTAATTGCGTTGCTGCGCGGCCTGCAGCAGCGGCTTGGACTGTCTTACTTGTTCATCAGCCACGACCTTCAGGTCGTCAGGCACGTGGCGGACCGCGTGGCGGTCATGTACCTGGGCGGGATTGTCGAGACGGGACCGGGCCGGGCGGTGTTCGGCAATCCGCAGCATCCTTACACCCGCGCCCTGCTGTCCGCGGCGCCCGTGGCGCAGTGGGGCGTAGCACGCACGCGGCTGCGGCTGTCCGGAGAGGTCGGCAGCCCGGTTGACCCGCCCGATGCCTGCCGGCTGGTGGGCCGCTGCCCGTTCGAGGAGGCGGACTGCGCCCGGCGCCGGCCCGGGTTGATCGAGGACGGGGCCGGGCACTCCATCGCCTGTCCCGTTGCCGCGGCGGGACGGGCAGGGGTCTGGCCCGAGAGGGCGCCGCCCCGCCATCCCATCCAGCCAGGAGCATCGCCATGATCAGAAGACGTCTGCTGCCCGTCTGCGTCGCGCTCTGGGCGGTCATCGCCCTGGCCGGCGCGGCCTCGGCCAAGCCGTTTGTTCACGCCATCCCGAACGACATCGCGAGCCTCGATCCCGCAGATATACGCGGGCAGCAGGACCAGGAGATCGGCGTCAACGTTTATGAGCGGCTGGTGCAGTTCAAGTTCAACGCGCAGCCTGACGGCACGCTGGTCGCGGACCCGACCGAGGTGTTACCGCAACTGGCGGAATCCTGGACCGTTGATGGCCCGGTCATCACCTTCAAGCTGCGCGAGGGCGTGAAGTTCTATCCGACCGGCAACCCGGTGACGTCGGAGGACGTCCGCTACAGCTTCGAGCGGCTGGTGCGGATCACCGGCAACGGCAAGAACCAGGCGGGCATCGCCGGCCTGTTCACCGCGGACCAGGTCGTGGCCGTGGACCCCCGGACGGTCCGCATCACCTTCACCGACAGCGCCGGCAAGCCGACCGCGGTTCCGGTGGCGCTGGCGTCCATGCGGTTCCAGCAGTTCGCCATCATCGACTCGGTCGAGGTCAAGAAGCACGCGACGGTGGAGGACCCCTGGGCCAATGCCTGGCTGACCAAGAACCTAGCCACGACCGGCCCCTACTTCATCAGCAACCGGACGCCGGGCCAACAATTGGATTTGAAGGCGGTTCCGGACCACTGGTCGGGGCAGCAGCCCGCGTTCCCCGACGTGGTGCTGCGCGTCACCGGCAACGCCGACCTGGTGTCGCTGATCAAGGGAGGCGTGGTGGATTATGCGGCCGAGGGGCTGACGGGGCGGCAATATGACGCGCTGGCGGCGTCGGGCTTTCCGGTGCTGCATGGCAACACGCCCTCGATCCTGCGGGTCTCGATGGCGATGGATAAACCGCCGTTCACCGATGAGCGGGTGCGGCAGGCGATGCTGTATGCCATCCCCACCGACCGTATCCTGCGCACGGCGCTTGCGGGACGGGGCACCCGGGCGATCTGCCTGTACAACCCCGACGACCCCACCTGCATCAACAGCTATGCCGGCTACAAGCTGGACCTGGAAAAGGCGCGCAGCCTGCTGAAGGAGGCCGGGGCGTCGAACATCGCCTTCGATTTCTGGTACAGCACGGCGCTGCCCTACAACACCGACATCGCCGTCCTGATCGCGGACTCCCTGAAGTCGGTCGGCGTCACCGCAAATTTGAAGCCGACCCCGGCGCTGCAGCTGCTGGACGCGATGCGGGCGCGCATCAACGGGACCGACCAGTCCATGGGCGGGATGCTCTTGAACGAGGCGGTGATCTGGCTGAACGACCCGTCCACCCTGACCAACTCCTCGATCGCGTCCAAGACGGCGTCTTCGGGCGTCGGCAACTGGGCCAGGTTCAGCGACCCGGAGGTGGACGCGCTGCATGCCAAGTTCCGCAACTCGGACGATGTGGAGGCGCGCAAGACGGCCTATGCCACGATCCAGGAACACACGGCGAAGGCGGCGGCCACGCTGAACCCGCTCATCGTGCTGGGCCGAACTATCGTCCTGACCCCAAAGGTCACTGGTGCGACGTTCTCGCCGGACCCCTATGCCCGTTATGCCTATTTGAAGCCGAAGCCCTAATGGGCAACGAAAGCGTTTGTAACCCTGGGCGGTGCGCTCATGCCGCTCGGTTACCGCACCCGGACCGCACTCGCCCCGCCGCATTCCTGCCCACCCCGCTGTGAGGGACCGACCCTGTGGTTAGGTCAGCCTCGGCAACCATGGGGCGCGGCGCCAGTCCTGACGGAACCCCGGAACGGGCGGGCCGGTCGCATGGCCTGCGTGTGGCGGCCTTGGCCGGGATGCCCGCTTCCGTGCCGGCTAGGGCGGCTAACCCCGCCAGCGGGCTACACGGGGGAGAACGGGATCAGCTCGTAAGCCAGGCTTGCGGCCCAAGCGTCCCTCGTATGTGCAAGGCGGAAGCCTCCACTTGGGATGCGCGCCACTCTCGCAGGGTGTTCACCAGGCGACAGCCGAACCGCGGGCGCTTCAGCGCTGTGCTCCAACGGTCTGGTCCCAGCGTTGGAAGGCCAGCACCATCTGCTCCGGCTTCAGCGGCAGCTCGATGGGGTTGTCGGCGATCAGGCTGGCATACTCGGGCCGCCCGAACTCCGCGATTACCTCCTGGCTACGCTTCGGCGCCATGCTGACCGGCACGTTGCGGACGGCCGGGCCGGGGTAAAGGTAACCCTCGTCATAGGAGTACGCCTGCAGTTCCGGCCGCAGCAGCGACGCCATCATGTCCAGCACCACCGCTAGCCGCCCGTCCGGGATGCCCCGGGGCACGCACATGAAGAAGGCGTCGGAGACCCAGTGGAAGCCCCGCAGGATACCGACCCGCGCTTCTGCCGGGACGATACCCAGCGCGCGCGGGTTGATGTCCCATCCTGTGGTGCTGACCACCATGTCGCGTGAGCCTTCGCCCAGCTCCTTCATCGTGGCGCCGGTGCCGGACGGGTAATACTCGATGTGGCGACCCAGTTCCTGCAAATAGGCCCAGGTCCGGTCCCAGCCCTTCATGGGGTCAGTGGGATCGGTGTCGCCCAGGATGTAGGGCAGCCCCATCATGAATGTGCGGCCAGGGCCGGAGTTGGCGGGCCGGGCATACATGAAGCGGTTGGGATGCGCCCGCGCCCAGTCCAACAGCGCCTGCGCCGTGCCCGGCGGCTCCGGCACCCGGGCTGGCATATACTCCAGCAACGGGCCGGACGGGTAGTAGTTGACGACCACGCCAAAGCCCCCGCCCTGCGCCCGGTGCAGCGCCAGCGCCGCCGGCTCGTAGTTGGCCTCGATGCCCGGGAACCGCTCGGCGAAGTCGGGCAGGATGCGGTGCCACAAACCCAGGCTGAGGCCGGCAGCCAGCCCGTCGCTGCCGGACAGCACCAGATCTATGTCGGATCGCCCGGCGTCCTGCTGCGCCTTGATCTTGCCCGCCAGCTCCGGCGCAGGGGCCTTCACGTAGGCGATGCGCGACACCAGGCGCGAGTTGGCCCGGCGATACTCCTCGAATGCCGGCTGCAGCAGCGCCAGCGCGCCGCCCACGTCCATGACGCTGAGCGCAACCGGCGCTTCCGGCA
>CAXTDP010000113.1:0-11354 GCA_964242295.1 uncultured Acetobacteraceae bacterium
AACCGATGCTGCGGCCGATCCGCGGCGTGCTGCCGAACTTCGGCAACATAGACCTTAGCCCGCTCGTGGCCATCCTGCTGCTGCAGTTCGTCGCCACTCCGGCGCTGCGCACCCTCGCCCGGGGCGTCCTCTCCGGCTACTGGTCGCTGATGTAGCCCAGGAGCGTCGCAATGCCAGCCCGCATCATTGACGGCAAGGCCGTAGCTGCCACGCTGCGCGCCGAGGTCGCCGCACGCGCCGCCGCCCTGCCCTACCGCCCCGGCCTGGTCGTCGTGCTCGTCGGTGACAACCCGGCCAGCGCCGTTTACGTCCGCAACAAGGACCGTGCGGCGCAGGAGGCTGGCATCGCCGTCCGCACCATCCGCCTGCCGGCGACCGTCGCCGCGGCGGAGCTGATGGAGGTGATCGCCGGGCTGAACGCGGACGACGCGGTGGACGCCATCCTGGTGCAGCTTCCGTTGCCCGACGCCATCCCGCCCCGCCCGGTGCTGGAGGCGATCGACCCGGCCAAGGACGTGGACGGCTTCCATCCCATCAACGTCGGCCGGCTGCAGGATGGGCTGCCGGTGCTGGCGCCCTGCACGCCGTCGGGCGTCATGCGCCTGTTGAAGTCCCACCACATACCCTTGCGCGGGGCGCGGGCCGTGGTGCTGGGACGATCCTCCATCGTCGGCAAGCCGATGGCGCTGCTGCTGCTGGCCGCCGACGCCACGGTGACGGTCGCGCACTCGCGCACGCAGGACCTGGCGGGCGAATGCCGCCGGGCCGACGTGCTGGTGGCCGCCGTAGGCCGTCTGGAGCTGGTGCGCGGCGATTGGATCAAGCCTGGCGCCACCGTGATTGACGTGGGCGTCAATCGCCGGGCCGATGGGCGCCTGGCCGGCGACTGCGCCTTTGACGAGTGCGCGGCCGTGGCCGGCGCCATCACCCCCGTGCCCGGCGGCGTCGGTCCGATGACCATCGCCTGCCTGCTGGACAACACGGTGCGGGCGGCGGCGGCGCGGCGGGGCTGATGGCTGCTTGCTTGGCGTAGGACGGGACCGCGCAGTGCCTTCCGCCACGGGCCGGCCCAGCATTGCGTCGGGAGGCGCTGCGCTGTCCCGCCCTACTTCGCCCTTTCCAAATTTGCGGCGGCGCCTTCCGCTCCGCTGAGCAGCCGCGCCGCCGCATCCCGCCCGCTCAGCCACGCCCCGCCCACCGTGCCCGCCAGCCCATCCGTCCGCGTGGCCTCTCCAGCGAACAGCAGCTGCTCCCCGGGGAACGCATCGGCCAGCGCCGCCCGTGCCCCGGCATGGCCCGGCCGGGCATAGGAGTAGGCGCCGCGGAACAGCGGGTCGGTGCCCCACGCCGTGACAACCGCCCGCGCGCCTAGCCGCACCGGCCCCAGCATCGCCCGCAGTTGCTCCCGCGCGAACGCCTCTGCCGCCGCATCGTCGCCTGCCACCGCCCAGGCCGCCCGGCCGCCCATGTAGCCGGCCAGGTGCCCGCGCCCCAGCGGCCAGGCGTTGAAGGTCATCCCCGCCTCCCCAGCCACCACCTGCCGCACCAGGGTCGAGTTGTCCGCAATCCCGAGCCGGCCGCCATCCACCGCCGGCAGCGCCACCTTGGTCGCCAGCCCCATCGGCAGCCGGTCCACCGACGCCTGCACCACACCCGGCAAAGGCGGGTCGAAGCGGATTGTCCCAGCCGCCAGCACCCCGGTCGAAACCGTCAGGACGCACGCCGCCGCCCGCATCGTCCCGCGCGGCGTGTCCACCCGCACGCCCGGCCCACCCCAGGCGATGCGGGTCGCCGGGGTATCCAGCCAGGCCGGCGTCGCCAGGCGGCGCGCGACGAAGTTGCCCAGCCCGCTTGGCGGCAGCAGGTTCGGTGGCGGCAGCAGGTTGCGGTGCCAGTCCTCCGCGCTCAGGTCGTCCGCGTCGGCGGCGGCGATGATCGCCCCTTCCCACAGCGCGATCGTGGGCGCCCACGGCCCCGGCACCGACGCCATCAGCGCCGCCAGGCTGGTGTCCGCAGCTCCAGGCTCCAGGCGTTCAACCGCGTCCCAGCAAGCCTCGTAATCCGCCTGCTCCGCCGCAGTCGCCTCGCGCCCGGCGACGAACAGCCGCTCGGTCCTCAGCGTGTCGGAGTTGACCAGCCCGTCCTCCGGCGTCGCGAGCGCGACCAGCGGGTTGCTGTCCGCCGCGTGCAGCCAGGCGGCGCCAAGGTCCAGCACCTCCCCGTCCAGCGCATCCGGGCGGACGGTGCGGGCACGGCCGCCGATGCAGGGGCCAGCCTCCAGCAGGGTCACGGTCACGCCCTGCGCCCGCAAGTGCGCCGCGGCCGACAGCCCGGCGGCGCCGGCGCCCACCACGACCACCCCGTCCTTCAGCGTGTCCGTCATGCAATCAAGGCTTCAGCAGTTCCGTCCCGCACCCGTCCTCCTTCATCTCCAGTTTGGCGTTTCTGGTCTGGCCCGCCCCGGCACGGATCGGCGCCGCGTTCTGGACAACGGCGCTGCCATACTCCCGCCACCCCTGTCTGCCAACCTGCCCAGGGATCGTGCGTTGAGCGGGAAGGGTCGTGCAATGAGCGGGCTATGGGGGCTGCCATGAACGGGTTCTTCGACGGCTTCACGCTGACCAGCACGCGGGTGCGGGACGGGGAGTTGCGCCTGCGCCACGGCGGTTCCGGCCCGCCGCTGCTGCTGTTGCATGGCAACCCGCAGACCCATGCCATGTGGCACGCTATCGCCCCCGCCCTGGCGCGGCGTTACACCGTGATCTGCCCGGACCTGCGCGGCTATGGCGGCAGCTTCAAGCCAGCGGCGAGCGCCGACCACGCCGCGTATGCCAAAAGCAGCATGGCACGCGACATGGCGGAGCTGATGACGCTCATGGGCCACGACCGCTTCCAGGTGGTGTCGCACGACCGCGGCGCCCGCGTCGCGCACCGGCTGGCGCTCGACTGCCCCGACCGGGTGCAGCGTCTCGCCGTCCTGGACATCGTGCCGACCATCGAGCACTTCGAGCGGACGGACATGGCCTTCGCGCTCGGCTACTACCACTGGTTCTGGTTCGCGCAGCCGCATCCCTTCCCGGAGGAGCTGATCAATGCCGCCCCGGACGCGTGGTTCCGTGCGCACACCTCACGGGAGCCGAAGCCGCCGGGCTTCTTCCGCGAGGAGGCGCTGCAGGACTACCTGGCCGCGGCGCACGACCCGGCGGCGATCACCGGCATGTGCGAGGACTACCGCGCCGCCGCCAGCATAGACCTGCAGCACGACCGCATCAGCCGGGCCGAGGGACGGCATGTGCTTTGCCCGATGCTGGTGCTGTGGGGCGCAAAAGGTAAGATCGGCGGCTGGTATGACCCGGTGGTGCTATGGCGGGAGTATTGCAGCGCGGATGTGACCGGTGCCGCCGTGGACAGCGGACACTACTTGGCGGAGGAGGCGCCTGCAGAGGTGCTGGCGCATCTGGACGGCTTCCTGGGCTGACGTTGTCTGTCCCTTTCGGGTCTGGACTTGAACCGTTGCGGCAGGATAGGGCCTAGTCTCCCTGGCCCCGCTCAGCCACAGGCCTGGCGCAGTCCTTCCAGCTCCCCCAAGCACCCAACCGCAGCGGGCCTGCCCAGGAAATAGCCCTGGCCCTCGTCGCATCCCAACGCCTTCAAACGCGCGAACTGCGCCGCCGACTCGATCCCTTCGGCCGTCACCAGCATTCCCAGGGACCGGCCCAGCATCGCGACTGCGCGCACGATGGATGCTGCGCCCGGATCGTCCACCACGTGCGCCACGAAGCCGCGGTCAATCTTCAGCTTGCCGAACGGGAAGCGGCGCAGGTAGCTCAGGCTGGAGTAGCCCGTCCCGAAATCATCCAGCACGATGCCGACGCCCAGAGCGCGTATGCCGCCGAGCGTTTGCAGCGTTTGCTCGGTGTCGCGCAGCAGGGTGCCCTCGGTGATCTCCAGCTCCAGCAGGGTCGGCGGCAGGCCGCTGTCCTGCAGCACCTCCGCCACCAGGGCCACCAGCCCCGGATGCTGCACCTGGATCGGGGACAGGTTGACCGCCAGCCGCATGCCCCGTCCTTCGCTGTTCCAATGGGCCGCCTGGATGCAGGCCGTTCGCAGCACCCATTCGCCCACGGGCACGATCAGCCCGGTTTCCTCGCACAGCGGGATGAACTCGCTGGGCGGGATCATGCCCTGGTCCGGATGCAGCCAGCGCAGCAGCGCCTCCGCCCCGGTGACGCGCCGGGTCGCGAGGTCAACCTGCGGCTGGTAATGCAGCAGCAGTTGGCCGTTTGCCAGCGCGCGCCGTAGATCCTGCTCCATCGAGCGCTGGCGCTGCAGGCGCGCGTTCATGCTGGGATGGAAGTAGCGGAAGCTGTTCCGCCCCTCGGCCTTGGCGCAGTACAGCGCCATGTCCGCGCAGCGCAGCACTTGGTCCGGGTCCGGACGTGCCCCGCCAGCGGCAATCGCGGCGCCGTCGCACAGGGTAATGCCGACGCTGACGCCGATCATGACCATCTGCGCGCCCAACTGGAACGGCATGGACAGCGCGCGGATCACCCGCTCCGCGAAGGCCGCCGCATCCCCGGCGTCCTGCAGGCCGTTCAGGATGACTGCGAACTCATCCGCGCCCAAGCGGGACAAGGTGTCGGCCGGGCATACCTCGCGCCGCAGCCGCCCCGCCACCTGGCGCAGCAGCATGTCCCCGGCGGCATGGCCCTGCGTTTCGTTGACCTCCTTGAACCGGTCCAGGTCCAGGCACAGCACCGCCACCATCTCCGGCGAGCGGCCGAGTTGCTCCACCATGCCGGTCAGCCGCTCGGCAAACAGCACGCGGTTGGGCAGTCCGGTCAGGGCGTCGTGGTGCGCCATGCGCTGGATGAGCCGCTCGGCCCGGCGACGCTCGGTGATGTCGTCGTGCGTCGAAACCCAGCCGCCATCCGGCGTCGGCTCGTGATGGATCTCGTATACGTCGCCGTTGCGCAGCGTCACCACCGTTTGCATGGCCTGATCGGCAAGCTGGATGCTGGCCCGCCACGCCAAGTAGCTTTCCTTCGGTATGTCCGGGCCGGTGCCCGCGGCGTAGCGCAGGTCCGCAACCTGCTCCAGCGTCATGCCGATCCACAAATCCTCCGGCCGGAGGCGATACATTTCCGCATAGCGCCGGTTGAACAGCAGCAGCCGGCGCTGCCCGTCGAACACGCACAGGCCCTGGCGCATCTTGTCCAGCGCGCGGTCGCGCAGCCGGATCTGCGCCTGCGGATCATCCGTCCGTCCCCAAACGTCCAGGTCGTGGTTCACGATGGCTGTCATGCTCCTGTCCGCATTTTATTACCGCCGAAGCCTGGCTTGAGATGCACGGGAATTAGTTAAGAATTGACAGGAGTCTCCTGCATTAAGACCCGATTTATCCAAAAATAATGAAGTTGTTGAAATTTGTGTATGCAATACTCCTGGGGCGGCGTTGCAAAATTCTTATGGTTCGGGGTGCGGACGGGTCTCGCCATCGCCGGTGACGGGCAGGGCCGCGGTCCCTGCAACCACCAGGCGGGTGCAGCGGCGGCTTGCAGTCCCGGACCGTTTCATCCAGCCTCACGGGCAACGCCGGCCGCAAAAGGCCTGGCTTGAGGAGGAACCACCATGTCCCAACCGATCACCCGCCGTGGCCTCGCGCTCGGCGCGGCTGCCCTTGCCGCCCTGCCCCGCATCGCCCAAGCCGCAGATGACACCATCAAGATCGGCGTCATGACACCCGTGACCGGCCCGGCGGCCGAGGCCGGCAGGCTGCAGCAGAACGGCATCAAGATCGCACTTGACGCCGTGAACGAGAAGGGTGTGCTCGACCGCAAGCTGGAGATCGTCACCGAGGACGACCAGACCACCAACCCCGGCGCCGTGCTCGCCTTCAGCCGGCTGGCGTCGCGCCCGGACATTGCCGCCTTCATCGGCCCCATCCGCAGCACCCAGGTCAATGCCGTGGTGCCTGACGTGCTGAAGACCGGCAAGCCCATGCTGTTCGGCGGCACCGACCCGACGCTGACCCAGCAGGGCAACCCCTGGCTGTTCCGCTGCCGGCCCAATGACAGCTACTCCGCCAAGGTCATCGCCGAGTTCGGCGTGGGCGAGCTGAAAAAGCAGAAATGGGCGGTGGTGTTCTCGACCGACGCCTTCGGCACCAATGGCTCCAAGGCGTTGGAGGCGGCGCTCAAGGAGAAGGGCATCACCCCCGTGCTGATGCAGGGCTACACCAACCAGGCCAGCGACTACACCGCCGTGGTGCTGGCGGTGCGGCAGTCCGGCGCCGACATCCTCGGCAGCTACTTCACTTTCGAGGGCGACCTGGGCATCTTCGCCCGGCAGTTGCGCCAGTTGGGGGTGACGGTTCCCTGGGTCGGCTCGCCCTCCATCGTCAACACGACGGCGCTCAACCTCGCGGGCCGGGCGCTGTTCGGCACCTACGGGGTGGCGGACTATGCCGTGGACGCAACCCCGACGTCGAAGGCGTTCGGCGACAAGTATCAGTCACTCTACAAGGCGCTGCCCGACAACCAGTCCTCCTACGCCTATGACGCCGTGATGCTGCTGGCCCGCGCCATCACCGATGCGGGCGGCACGGAGCCGGAGAAGCTGCGGGCGGCGCTGGCGGGGATCAAGGGGTTCGCCGGGGCGGAGGGCGAGTACAACTTCGACGCCAAGGGTGACGGCCTGCGCGGCTACAACATCGTCAAGAACGAGGGCGGCAAGGTCGTGTTCGACCGCAGGATCGAGGTGAAGGGCTAGCAGCGTGGCCCGCACCTTCCCACCCGGCGGTTGGCCCGCACCCCAGGCGCCGACGAACCGCTTCCTCCTCCCTCTCCCTCCGGGAGAGGGTCGGGGTGAGGGGGTCTTCGCTGCGGAGCGGAGCGCCTATCCTGCCAAAGTACTGCGGCCCCATCCCGGGAACACATGGCCCTCACCCCAACCCTTTCCCGGAGGGAGAGGGAGCCGGAGGCACCTGCACCCATGAGCCTCGTCCCGCAACTGCTGTTCACCGGCCTCGGCATCGGCGCCATCTATGCGCTGGTCGCCCTGGGCTTCGTGCTGCTGATCCGCGCCGCCAGCGTCGTGAACTTCGCGCAGGGCGAGTTCTCCATGCTGGGGGCCTACCTGATGGTGATCCTGGCCGGGGACCTGGGGGTGCCGTATTTCGTGGCGCTGCCGGTGGCCGTCGCCTTGATGGCCGGGTTCGGCCTGCTGTTCGCAGGCGCGACCTACTGGCCCCTGCGGCACCGCGGGCAGTTGCCGGTCATCATCAGCACCATCGGCGCCAGCATCTTCCTGTCCAACTTCGTGCTCGTCGCCTATGGCCCCAGCCCGCAGGTGCTGCCCGGCCTGTTCGACAACCCCGGCTTCGAGGTCGGCGGCGTGTTCATGGACAGCCAATATCTCTCCATCATCGTCGCCGCGGCCGCCCTGGTGCTACTGCAATACCTGATCTTCGAGAAGACGCTGCTGGGCAAGAAGCTGCAGGCCACCAGCCAGGACAAGGAGATGGCGAGCCTGCTGGGCATCCCCGTCGCGGTCATGGTGCTGATCACCTTCGGCTACAGCGCGGCGCTCGGCGGGCTGGCCGGCATCCTGGTGGCGCCGGTGCTGTTCGTATCCGTGGGGATGGGGGCGATCATCTCGCTGAAGGCGTTCGCGGCCAACATCATCGGCGGCTTCGGCAACATACCCGGCGCCATCCTCGGCGGGCTGGCGCTGGGCGTGGTGGAAACCTTCGGGGCGGCTTACATCAGCGTGCCCTACAAGGACGCGCTGGCCTTCGGGCTGCTGCTGTTGTTCCTGCTGGTCCGGCCGCAAGGGCTGTTCGGCGAAAAGATCGCGGAGAAGGCGTGATGAAAGCCGGGGCCCCCACATCCGGAGTACGGCAGGCATCAGCAAAGGGCAGACGCCTGCTCCCTCTCCCTCCGGGAGAGGGTCGGGGTGAGGGAAAGCCACAAGAGCAGACCCTGCCCGTCCAGGGCGGGATCGGCACCAAGCTTTGCGGAATACGTTCTGCGTTGCTTCCCTCACCCCGACCCTCTCCCGGAGGGAGAGGGAGAAGTAGGCCGCCTGCTCGCAGTTTGGCGGTTCTATGCAGTCATCGAGCTGCCGCCGCCGGCCACGTGCGGCATGACGTTCCGATGTCCGCCAGACCGGCAGCCCCGTCATGAGCGCCACCACCCTCGCCCCCGCGGCCTCCCGCATCCAGCACGCCCGGGCCTGGCGCGGCCTGCCCGGACTTGCCCTGGCAGCCATCGCCATACTGGCCGCCTCCGCGCTGCTGCCGTCCCAGGGCTACATCCTCAACATCCTCATGCAGGCCGCGACCGAGGCGGTGGCGGTCACCGGCCTGGTGGTGGTGCTGGGCTACTGCGGGCAGATTTCCCTGGCGCAGGCGGCATTTTTCGGCCTCGGCGCCTACGGCGTGGCCTTGGGCACCGTGGACGCCGGGCTGCACTTCGTCCTGGCGCTCGCGGTCGGCGTCGCCGCGGCGCTGCTGTTCGGCGTGCTGCTGGGCCTCGCGAGCCTCAGGCTGGGCGGGCACTACCTGGCGATGGTCACGATCTCCTTCCAGCAGATCCTGACGCTGGTGCTGACCAACTGGATCGGCCTGACGCACGGGCCGGACGGGGTGAAGGGCGTCGGCCGCCCCAACGTGCCCGGCCTGCGGCTGGACGCCGGGGACCGCTACCTGACGTTCTGCCTGCTGGCGCTGGCGGCCGTGACCTGGGCGGTGTGGCGCCTCAAGACCACGCGGCTCGGCCGGGCCATGCAGTCCGTCCGCGACAACGAGATCGCGGCCAGCACCTGCGGCATCGACGTGCTCCGCACCAAGGTCCTGGCGTTCGCCATCAGCGCGATGCTGGGCGGCCTGGGTGGCGGCCTGTATGCCGGGGCGCGGTCCTACATCAGCCCGGACGAGTTCAGCTTCGCAGAAAGCATCGTCATGCTGACCATGGGCCTGCTGGGCGGCATCGCCTCGCCGTTCGGGGCGCTGCTGGGCACCGGGCTGCTGGTGATCCTGCCGGAATGGCTGCGCTTCCTGCGCAACATCTACCTGGCCGTGTATGGCGCTGCGGTGATCCTCATCATGGTGTTCCTGCCGGAGGGCCTATGGGGCTTCACCAGCCGCCTGCGCCGGGCCGCGCCTGCCATTACCGGCGACGTGCCGCCCCTGCCGTTGCTGGGCCAGCGCGGCACCGCGACGGCGGAAGTCGTGCTGGGGATCGAGGGCCTGGCCAAGCACTTCGGCGGCCTCAAGGCGCTGGACGGGGTGGACCTCGCCGTGCGCCGCGGCACCGTGCACGCGCTGATCGGGCCGAACGGGTCGGGCAAGAGCACCTTCATCAACGTCGTCACCGGCCTATATCGCCCGACCGCCGGGCGCATTACGCTGGGGGGCCGGGACGTGACCGGCACCGCCCCGCACCAGCGCACCCGCGCCGGGCTGGCCCGCACCTTCCAGAACATCCGCGTGTTCCGCGGCATGACGGTGCTGGAGAACGTCATGGTCGGCGCCGAGCGCCCCGGCAACGACATCGCCGAGCAGCCCGCCCTCGTCGTCGAGCGTGCGCTCGCAGCACTGGACTTCGTCGGCCTGCGCGCGGACGCCGGGCGTATGGTGGGCACGCTGTCCTACGGGATGCAGCGCTACGTCGAGATCGCCCGCGCCTTGGCCGGCAACCCGGCCGTCGTGCTGCTGGACGAGCCGGCCGCCGGGCTGAACCTGACGGAGAAGGGCGAGCTGGGCGCCCTGCTGCGGCGCCTAAAGGGCCACGGCCTGACCATCCTGATCGTGGACCACGACATGAACCTGGTCGAGCAGGTCGCGGACCACATCACCGTGCTCAACTTCGGCCGGCGCATCGCCGACGGGACGCCGCGCGACGTGCTGGCGCATCCCGACGTGATCGCCGCCTATCTGGGGGAACCGCGCGATGCCGCTGCTTGAGATGGGCGGCCTCACCGCCCGCTACGGCGCCGCGCCGGTGCTGAAGGACCTGTCGCTGGTGGTCGAGGAGGGCGAGATCGTCGCCCTGCTCGGCAGCAACGGCGCCGGCAAGAGCACGACGCTGCGGACCATCAGCGGCCTGGTGCCGAACGTGTCGGGGCGCCTCGCCTTCGCCGGGCAGTCGCTGCTGGGACTAAAGCCGGAGGCCATCGTGCGCCTGGGCATCGCCCATGTGCCGGAAGGGCGCCGGGTGTTCCCGGGGCTGACGGTGCGGGAGAACATCCTGCTGGGCGGCAGCAACCGCCGCCGCGTCGCCCGGCGCACGCTGGAGACCGAGGCCGACGAGATGCTGACCTTCTTCCCCGGGCTGCAGCCGTTGCAGCACGCCCTGGGCTGGACGCTGTCCGGCGGCCAGTTGCAAATGGTCGCCGTCGCCCGCGGCCTGATGGCTAAGCCCCGCCTGCTGCTGCTGGACGAGCCGTCGCTGGGCCTGGCGCCGCTGGTCGTGCAGCAGGTGTTCCGCATCATCGCCGAGATCAGGCGCCGCGGCACGACGGTGCTGCTGGTGGAGCAGAACGCGCACATGGCGCTGTCGGTGGCCGACCGTGGGTATGTGCTGGAAACCGGCACGCTGCTGGTAAGCGGGGCGCCGGGCGAGCTTTGGAGCAATCCGGACGTGCGGGCGGCCTATCTTGGGGGCAAGACGGTAGCCGCGGCGGGGTAACAGCGGCTCATCCCAACAGCCACCGCTTTGATACCGGCTGCCATGATGAGTGACCGGCCGCGGCGTATGGCGGACCTTCGCGTAAACCCAGGAAGCGGCTACAAGGTGGGCAACGACGCCGCCAGCACCGCGGTATGCCGGGCAAGCCTGGTGAGGAAGCGTCCATTCTCTTGGAATGGACACGCAAATGGCTTCGAACGCCGCTTCTACGCCAACCCTCTCATCGCACGGCGCCCATGCCGCCGAACTCGCCTTATGCCTCGGAGCATTCGCCCTTGGCGTCAGCGAGTTCGCGGCCATGGGGCTGCTGCCCCAGGTCGCCGCGGAAGCGGGTGTCTCTGTGTCGAGGGGCGGGCTTACGATCAGCGCCTATGCCGTAGGCGTTGTCTTTGGTGCGCCCCTCATCGCCCTGAGCTTCACCCGCTGCCCCCGGCGCCCGCTGCTGATCGGCCTCGCGCTGCTGATCGCCTTCGGCAATCTTGCCACCGCCTTCGCACCGGACTTCCTCAGCATTACCGCTGCACGCCTCGTCGCGGGCCTGCCGCATGGCGCATATCTCGGCACGTCCGCCATGGTGGCCGCGTCCCTGGTGCCGCCCGACCGGCGGGCCAGTGCCGTGGCGCGGGTCATCCTCGGTCTCAGCGTCGCAAACCTGCTGGGCGT
>CAXTDP010000114.1:0-11299 GCA_964242295.1 uncultured Acetobacteraceae bacterium
GGTTGCGACCGCATCGGGGCATCTCGCAGGACAAGCTGCCGCTCTACCTCGGCTTCTTTCAGTTCGTGCACAACGCGCGCCGACGCGGCAAAGCCCTGCTCAGCGCCCTGATCGCCGGCTTGGTCGCGTGACCAACCCAACACCACCCCGGAACCCAATAAAAGCCTTCCTGAAATGCTCGTTCTGGGCTGCTGATGCGACAGTCCGTGTCAGCCCGCTTACGCTTCTCCGAGCGGACCGGACAGCCCTAGCGTCCGACCTCTGGGAGATGGCGCTGGGACCACTCCCGTCCCTACGCTGTGGCAGTCTATACCCTATCCACGTGAGTACCCGAAAATCGGCCGTCGATTCTAGCGCGACACCGGCGGTGTTCAGAACGTGGAAAATTTTCGGGTTCTTACATAGCAGACTATAGCAATTCCTAACACTTCACAAGTCCGTTTGCCTGGGTGTTTCAGGTATGACTCTGGTTGGAGCTGACCACCCATGATCCTAGCCCGGGACAGCGGATCAGGCACATAGTTATTAGATTCAAAACTTTGGCCATGTCGGTTAGGAGCTGGCCGGTAGCCATTTAACACTCCATAACACAAGTCATTCAAAATAGACGGAACAATTTATCCTGAGTCCACATATATTGTGTTAGGAGATATTCGGTGGAAGAGGTTCGAAGGCTGGCGGTCGCCTGTGGTTTGCCGGACTTCCGGTACTACTCGTTCCCGCCCGCAACGTTTGTGCAATCACAGGTTCTGGTTACGGAGATATTACCGTCTTTTGCTGTTGAGTCCGTCAGTCCCGAGCACGTGGCCAACGTGCCACTGGCCTGGCCCACGGTTGAACCGGTTGCAATCATGAGCAGTGAGGCGAAGCCGGACACGGCTCCACACTCCGTGACCGCGCCGACGTCCAGGCCTTACCCCTTACTGGTCGACATCGGGACGTTGGCCAAAGGCTTGCGGCCCGCGACCGTGCCTTGCCCGCCAGCCACGGGCCGACCTTACCGGCGTGCGCGCCCAGCGGCGCGGGTGGCTATGGCAGTAATTAATCGTTTTTAAGAGTCGTTATTTAGGAGATTCTAGAAGCCGATGCCGCTAATTCTGTTCACGTCGCCAAAAGGCGGAGTCGGCAAAACTACGCTTGCTGCCCAAGCCGCCATGATCCTGGCCAAGCGTGGACACCGGGTTTTGGCACTTGACCTCGACCCACAGAACGCACTGCAGCTGCACCTAGGACTTTCAGCTCGCGGTAGCGGCGGATTCATGTCGGGGATTGATCAGCAACTGGATTGGCGCACTTCTGTGGTCGATACCCCGTATGGAGTGCGTCTGCTGCCGTTCGGTGTTGTCGAACCGCTGCGTGTCCTGCAGCTGGCGATGGCATTATACGATTCGCCCAACTTGCTCGCTGCCCCAGTCCGAGACATGCTGACCCTTCCTGGTTTGATAGTCATCGTGGACAGCGCGCCGGGACCTTCGTCGGCCGTTACCGCAGTAGCACCGATGGCAGACCTCGCCATGGTTGTCTTATTGGCGGACGCCGGCAGCGCTTCGATGATCCCGCAGGTCGCCTCTGGCCAGGTCTATGGGCGTGGTACGCTAGCGGGACGTATAGCAGAACGTTCGGCCGTAGTATTAAACCAGGTTGAACTCGATAGCGTGCTGAGCGCCGCTGTGCTTGACAGCGCGGCGGCAGCACTCGGCCCTCGTCTACTCGGCGCAGTGTGCCGGGATGACGCGCTGGCCGGGGCGCTTGCGAACCGGGAGCCGCTACTGAACGAGGACGGGGGTGCGGCCGAAGACCTCGGGTTGATGGTGGACGCGATAGAAATCCGGGCGAGACTGGCGCCACCGAAGGGACGCCGCAGCGTCTTCCCGGCGCTGGCGGACTGGGGGCTTCACTGATGTTGCGGGTGTTGACGCGACCCTTGCCGCGATGGGGCCGCCTGCTGCGGGCTGGCTCTACTGCGCTCGGGCTCCTTGGCATGCTGGTGTTCGTCACGGTGCCTATGGACGCGCAACAGCAAGCGGTGCTGACCATCCTCACCATTCTGGTGTTCCTGGTGATCAACCGCTTTCCGTCTCGCCGGGCTACGCTACTCCTTGTCGCCATCTCGGTTGCGGTCACGACACGGTACCTGGTGTGGCGCTCGCTCGATACCTTGGAATTCAACAATCCCTTCCAGGCACTGCTCGGCATAGGCCTGCTGTCGGCGGAGCTCTATGCCGGGGTGCTGCTTGTGCTGGCGTACTTGCAAACCGCCTACCCGCTGGAGCGCAAGCCAGTCCCGCTGCCTCCTGACCCTTCCACGTGGCCTGTGGTCGACGTCTATGTGCCGAGCTACAACGAGACCCTGGATCTCGTGCGGTCCACGGTGCTGGCTGCGCTCAACATGGATTGGCCGCGGGACAAGATGAATATCTGGATACTGGACGACGGGCGGCGCGAGGATTTCCGCACGTTTGCCGAGGAATGCGGCTGCGGCTACATCATCCGGCCCGACAACAAGGGGGCCAAAGCCGGCAACCTGACCCATGCGATGCGGCACACGGATGGCGAGTTCATCGCGATCTTTGACTGCGACCACGCGCCGACACGCGCCTTCCTGCAGCTGACGGTGGGCTGGCTGGTGCGGGACAGCCGCATCGGCATCGTGCAAACGCCGCATCATTTCTACTCCCCCGATCCATTCGAGCGGAACCTGGCGCGCAAGGCGCCTGTGCCGAACGAAGGTCTGCTGTTCTATGGTCTGATCCAGCAGGGAAACGACATGTGGAACGCGACGTTTTTCTGTGGTTCGTGCGCCGTGCTGCGGCGCACGGCGTTGGAGGAGGTCGGTGGCGTGCCGACCGCGACGGTAACGGAGGACTGCCACTGTTCCTTCCTGATGCAAAAGCGCGGCTGGCACACTGCCTATTTGCGCCTGCCGCTCGCGGCCGGACTGGCGACCGAGCGGCTCGGCCTACATGTCGGCCAACGCCTCCGCTGGGCGCGTGGTATGATTCAGATCCTGCGGCTGGAGAACACCCCTTTCGCCCGCGGCCTCACTGTGGTGCAGCGGCTGTGTTATTTCACATCCAGCTTCTCCTTCCTATTCGCCTTGCCGCGCCTCGTGTTCCTGACGGCCCCACTAGCCTTCTTGTTTTTTGGCCAGAACATCATCGCAGCGTCGCCGTTGGCGATATGCGCCTATGCTGGGGCGCACATGTACCACACCTTCGCTACTACGGCCCGGCTGAATGGGCGCAATCGGCACTCGTTCTGGAGCGAAATCTACGAGGCGGCGATGGCACTGCCCTTGCTGCCCGTCACCGCCCTGACTCTTTGGGATCCCAGCAAAGGAAAATTCAATGTCACCGACAAGGGCGGCATCTTGGAGCAGGGCTACCTGGACCTGCCTGTTGTTGCGCCGAACCTGGTCTTGCTGGCTTTGCTTCTTACCGGATTCGGCATAGGCTTGTATGGTGTGGCTTCGACCGAAGGGTTGGAGTTCCAGGCCTACCTTCTAAACACGATCTGGTGCGGGATGTGTCTCGTGCCAGTCTTTGCTGCCGTCGCAGTGGGACGGGAGCGGGAGCAGTCGCGCCATCGTGCCCGTGTGGAGGCCGTCATCCCAACGGAAGTGCGGCTCCTGGACGGCCGTCGCGTCACGGCCAGCAGCCGCGACCTCTCGCTGTCAGGCGCCCGGCTCAGCTTGCACCAGCCGGTGACGATTGCGGACGGGGCGGAGGTCGTGGTGGCGTTCACGACATGTGGCGAAGCGGTCGAGGTGGCTGCCGAGATAATGCGTTTGGAGGCGGGCGACGCTCGCGTGCGTTTTCTGTCCCGCGGCGTTGTGGAGCAGGCAGCCATCACCCGGGTGGTCTTCGGGCGTCCGGATGCCTGGCTGCATTGGGATCACTGGCCCCGGGACCGGCCGCTTCGAGCTTTATTCGGCGTGGTGTCGGCCACGCTGGCTGCGGCGTTCCGGAAATATCGCTTCGGAAAAACCAAGCCCTCGGTGGCGCAAGGTGCGATGGCGCCAGCGCCTTCGCTGGCCCGAGTCACGGACGTGGTCCGGCCGAGACACACCGCTCCGGAGGCTGACCCCGTGTGCCGCGTTCCGGACGCGCCGCGTCCACGGGCGGATGCCTCGGTCATGGCCCTGCTTGCAACCGCACTGGTGTCGTCGCTACTTTTGGCGCAACCGGCCTTGGCACAAGTGGCCCCGCCCAGCCCGGTGGCGCTGCCCGAAGGGACGCGCGAGGTGACACTCAGCCTCCGTGACCTTGGGCTAACGCAGCCGTTGCGAATGCATGGGACCGCCGACCTGCAAGGCGTGCTGTTTGGCATACGGGCCAACGAGGTGGTGACTGCGGCTAAGCTGTCGGTATCCGGTGGTGCATCGCCGTCGCTGGTCCCGTCGCTTAGCCAGATTGCGGTCACCCTGAACGAGCAGGCGCTGGGCACCATCGCGTTCGACCCCAAGCGCCAGGGCTTCAGCCCGGTAACGTTTGAGATCGATCCCCTGTATTTCACCGAGATCAACCGGCTAAATTTCCGCTTCACCGGGCGTTACGCAGCCGAGTGCAACGATCCGTTGTCGGGATTGCTGTGGGCGACAGTGTCCGACCTTTCGACGCTGACGCTCCGGATTGAGAAGCTGCAGCAGCAGCGCGATCTGTCGCATCTGCCGGAACCCTTTTTCGACAAGCGCGTGCTGCGCACGGCGCTGTCGCTGCCGTTCGTGGTAGCGGACGGCACCAGTCCAGCCGGGCTGCGCGCAGCCGTGATCGCGGCGTCTTGGTTCGCGGTGCTGGCAGACTACAGAGGAGCGTCATTCCCAGTTAGCCGCGCACTCCCGGCCCGTGGCAACGCGGTGCTGCTCACGGTGGGCGGGGACGGTGCCCAGGAGCTTGTCCTGCCACGGATTGATGGGCCGACCCTCGCGGTGCTGCCTAACCCCAATGACCGTTTCGGCACTGTGCTGGTGATCGCTGGCCGGACCGAGGCGGAAGCGACAATTGCGGCGCTGGCGCTCGCCACTGGAAGCAGAGGCCTGTCGGGAGACGTGGCAGTGGTGCAGGCGAGCCAACCGGCGCCGCGCGCGCCTTACGTGGCACCACGTTGGCTCGACCCTGAACATCCCGTGCGGATCGGCAGCCTGGTTGATCGATCGGACCTGCAGGCGGCTGGTTTCTCGCCGGCGCCTATCCGCATGCCGTTGCGGACCGCGCCAGACCTCTACATGTGGCGCAACGGCGGTGTGCCGGTGGAGATCAAGTTCCGCGCGCCGCCTGGGCCGCTGGTGGATGTCGCTGCCTCCCGACTGGATGTGTCGCTGTCCGACAACTACCTCCGCTCGTTCCCCATGGGCCGGGAGCACTGGTGGCCAGTGGAATGGGTCCTTCGCCAAACAGGGCTGAACAGCGATGCTCAGGTGGGCCGACTCAACCTTCCGCCATACCTGCTGTTGGGGCGGGACGAGTTGCAACTGCGGTTCGACATGCAGCCGATGTCGCGCGGAGATTGTGTGGCGGTGCAGGGCGACATCCGCGCCAGCATAGACCCGGACAGCACAGTCGACATAAGCCGTGCGCACCGCTACGCCCGGATGCCCAACCTTGGATACTTCGCCAGCGCCGGCTTCCCGTTCACGCGGTTGGCGGATTTGGCCGGCACCGCGGCGGTGCTGCCAGAGCGCCCGACCACCCTGGAGACCGAGACGTTCATGGACCTTATCGGCATCCTGTCCGCCATCACCGGCGCCCCGGCAACGGGTCTGCAAATTGTCCCCTCTGCAGGGATGCAGGCGGTGGCGGGACGCGACCTCTTGGCAGTGGGCGCTCTCGGACGCCTGCCGGCCTTAGGCACGTTGTTGAAAGGCGGACCTCTGCAGGTGGCCGAGGGTCGGTTGACACTCAGCCTACCTGACCCGCTGCAGAACATCCGCGCGCTGTTCTTGGACGAGTCGAACCGGGCCGAGCGCACCCGAGCAACTGTCGCCCTTGACGGCAGCGGCGACGGGATGGGAGCGATCATCGGTGTCGAGAGCCCGCTTGCCGCGGGCAAGTCGGCGGTCATCATAACTGGCATGACACCAGCCGCCGTCATGGAAGCGGTTGTGACTTTGCGCAACCGTGACGGCCCGACCCGGATCCAGGGTGACGTAACACTATTGCAAGGGGATCAGGCGTCGTCCTTCCGGACGGCGGCAAATTATGACGTCGGCGAGTTACCGCCCTGGTTGCTGCCGCAGCGGTGGATGGCCAACCGGCCTGAGCGGGCGGCGGTGCTGCTTCTGGGATGTGCCGGATTGATAGGAGGGCCGCTGTTTTGGACCTTGCGCCGCCGAGCCGCGCAACGGCTGCGTGGGCGGACGCCAAAGCCGTGAGACGCTCCTGGGCGGCCGTTGTGCTGGCGCACCTCGGAACGGCGACGCAGGCGCAGGAGGTGCAGGTGCACGGAGTGGCGGCTGTCACGGCCGCAACGGGGGTGTCGCTATTGGTTCGGCAGGGGGAGCACTGGCTTAGCCAGGGGCGCCCCGATCTTGCGATGGCGTCAGCGGAGCGTGCTCTGGGGGCCGACCCGCAGAACGCCAGCGCATTGCTGCTCGCGGCGCGGATTGCGGCGTCTCAGGGCGACGCGGTCGCAGCTACGACCTACGGCGCACGGCTCCGCGCGGCCGGTGGTATGCCTGACCAGCAAGCGGCGATCGACGCGGAGCTGCGGAGCAACGCCATCGACCGCTCGATGATCGATGACGCCCGCCGACTGGCGCGGGCGGGACAGAACGAAGAGGCGGCCGCCCGCTATCGGGCAGCATTCGGGCCAGGCGCTCCCCCGTCGGCCTATGCGCGGGAGTACTATCAGACCCTCGTCGCTACTCCGACCGGCCGTGATCCCGGTCAGCGTGGCCTGGCGCAGCTTGCCGCTGTACCAGGAGCCGATGACCCTACCCTACTGGCGAATGCCGAGGCACTGACGTTTGCGCCGGCAACCCGTGCCGATGGCCTGCGCCGGCTAGCCGAACTGGCGGGGAAAGCTACCATCGGCCCGGATGCAGTTCGCGCGTGGAAGCAGGCTCTTGGCTTTTACGGGAACGATCCTGCCGCCATTCTGCAACTTGAGGCGTTCCTGCGCCGGAATCCAAACGATGCCGATGTAAAACGCCAGTTAGAAGCGGCGCGCGCCGTGCCCGCAGCCGTTCCCGCAGGTCCAGGAGATGCCCTACGTCGCCAGGGTTTTGCCGAGCTTGAGACCGGGGCCTTGCGACCCAGCGCCCAAAATTTTGAGGCGGCGCTGGCGGCTAATCCGGCCGACGCGGACGCGCTCGGGGGCTTGGGAATCGTCCGGCTGCGAGAAAACCGTGCCGCTGACGCGCGCAGCTTGCTGGAGCGCGCTATTGCCACCGACCCGACCCGGGGCGGGCAGTGGCGACGGGCACTCGATGCCGCCAGCTACACCCTGGAGCTCGCCGAAGCGCGGGCATCGCTGCGCCATGGCGACGCAACAGGGGCAGAGGCCATCCTGCGCCGGGCCGCGCAGCGGAACGTGGATGACGCCACAGATGCCGAGAGCCTGCTGGGCGACGTGACGCTTCGGCGCGGCGACCCGGCCGAGGCCGAAAAGCACTTCCGCGCCGCCCTGGCGCGCCGTCCCGGTTTCGCACCCTCCGCGGCCGGCCTGAACCAGGCGTTACGGGCGCAGGGCCGCGGGGCCGTAGCGACAGCGCTGGCGCCCTCTCCAGCGCCCCGCCCCCTGGCGAGTCGCCCGCCGGTCAGTGCGCAAGCGAGCAGTTTACAAGCCGAAGCCGCCAGCCTTGCCGACCCGGCGGGCGCGGTCGCGCTGTTGCAGGACGCCGTCGACCAGGCACCAAACGACCCTTGGATTCGGCTTGACTTGGCGCGCGCACTGCGTCGGCAGGGTCGCGATAGCCAAGGGCGCGCCTTGGTCGAGGAACTAGCCGCCCGCAGCCCGCCCTCTGATGCGCGGGGGGCGGACAGCAGCTATGCCGCGGCCCTCTTGGCACAGGAGGGGGGGCGTCTGGCAGATGCGGAGGCGTTCCTCGCCCGCATCCCGCCTCAGCGGCGTACGTCAGATATGGTCCAGTTAGGCGCGCGCGTGCGCAGCCAGGCCGAGGTGGCTCGGGCCGCCGCCCTGCTGCCCATTGCGCCGGCCGACGCGCGGGAGCGCCTGCTGAAGCTGGCTGGGCTTTCTGATCCATCTGGCGGAACTGCTGCAGATGTGATTCGCGCCCTGGGGGACGCTGGGGATCAGACCGGCGCGGTGAGCGCAGCTCGCGTGGCGGAAGCCACCAACCGCAGCCTCTCCGCTCGCGTGGCCATTGCCGGGGCGTTGCTGGCAGCCGGACAGATGGCCGAGGGTGAAGCGGCGCTGAGCCGGATTGACGAGGCAGCACTGACCCTGGCGCAGCGCCGGGACGTGGCGGCACTGCGCACCGACGGGGCAATACGGGCCTCAGACCGGTTGAACGAGGCGGGGAACCAGGCAGCGGCATTCGAGCGCTTGCGCCCAGCGCTCGTAGACAACAAAAACAATCCGAATGCCGAGCTGGCCCTGGGGCGCCTGTATCAGGGTGCCCGGCAGCCCGCGGACGCCCTGCGGATCGCTGAGGCCGTGCTGGCGCGTGATCCTCGCAACATGGATGCCCGCCGCGGCGCGGTTGACGCTGCAATCGCGACCCGGGATCGTCGCCGGGCCGAGGCGCTGGCTGCTGACGCGCGAACAATGACGCCGAACGGGAGCCGCGCAACGGTGCTTTCGGCCCGAGTCGCGCACGCATTCGGCAACAATGCCGAGGCGCAAAGCCTACTAGAGACTGCCGCTATGCAGCGGCACGATGAGCTTGGGACCACAACGCTGGCCGCCGCAATCCCAGCTCACGGAGTCATGAACCCGTTCCGGCCTGGTAACCCTGCTTCGCTAGACGGCGTGGGCTCGGTGCCCGGAGACCGCGTATTGCAGGAGATTTCGCAGGAGCTTGCAACGGTCCGCAGCGACTCGGCCCCTCGAGCGAGTGGCACCACCAACGTTCGCGTCCGGTCCGGCACGACGGGGCTGGACAAGCTGGAAGAGCTGTCGATGACGGCTCAGGCCAGCTTCGAACCGGGCAAGCTGGGTGGTAGGGTCACGGCGCAGGTGACACCAGTTTACCTCGACGCCGGGCGGCTGGCGGAGACAGGCGACCCGGCGCTACGTTTCGGAACCAATGCGCTAGGTCCCCGCTTCGCATCCGGTTCCGGCATCGCAAGCGGCGCGGGACTGAACGTCGGGTACCGGCGGGGCGACCAGTTCCGCGTCGACCTGGGCACGTCGCCGCTGGGTTTCCCAGTTACCAACCTGCTGGGCGGCATTGAGATTGCGCCACGTCTGACGGATGCGCTGACGTTGCGGGTCCGTGGTGAGCGACGTTCAGTGCTAGACAGCTTGCTGTCCTACGCAGGCGTGAAAAATCAGGATGGCGGACAGACGTGGGGCGGGGTCACGCAAACTGGAGGGCGGGTTCAGCTCGAGGCGGCAATCGGCGCCGGCGCGGTTTACGTCGCAGGCGGCTATGCCATGTATGACGGTCAGCATGTCGCGCACAATGCCAAGGTCGAGGCAGGAGCCGGGTTCTCGTATCCTGTCCTGAAAGACAAGGACTCTGAACTGACCACTGGTTTTGACTTGGTGTACTTCGGGTTTGACAATAACCAGCGCGGGTTCTCATTTGGTCAGGGTGGTTATTTCAGCCCGAGCCGCTTTGTTGCTCTCAATTTACCACTGGACTATCGCGCACGGCTCGGCAATTTGAGCTACCACCTGGGCGTTACCGCGGGCTATGCGACATTCCGCGAGGACGCGAGTCCGCTTTTTCCAAACGACGCAGCGCGCCAAGCGCAAGTCGAGACGGCAGCGCTGGGCAACCCCCTCATCCCAACCCGGAATCAGGCACAGACCCGCACTGGCTTTGTGGGTGGAGTGCGGGTTGACCTCGACTATCCGCTAAGCGAAACGTTGACACTGGGCGGAGGTCTTCGATCCGACAAGGCGGCAAACTGGAATGAGACGCAGGTGACAGTACGACTTGAGAACCGTTTCTGATGCTGTCCCGCCGTGAAGCGATTGCGATAGCGTTCGCAGGCCTGGGCGTCCCGGCACACGCTGCGCCACCCTATAGTGAGTGGGCGGCGTTCAAGTCGCGCTTCCTGCTTTCAGACGGCCGTATCGTTGACACTGGTAATGGCGGGGTGTCGCACACCGAAGGCCAGGGCTGGGGCCTGCTGTTCGCGGTCACGTTCGACGACCAAGCCGCCTTCGCGGCCATCCTGAACTGGACGACCCGCACTCTGCAACGCAGCCGGGATGCCCTACACTCCTGGCGCTACGTGCCAGGCGGGCCGAACAGCGTGCCCGACGAGAACAACGCGACCGATGGCGATCTGTTCATCGCCATGGCGCTGTCCCGTGCGGCCCGGCGCTGGTCGCGGCCCGACTTTGCGGCAGCCGCGACGGCCATCACGAACGACGTGCTGCGCCTGCTCGTGCGTCGATCCGGTTCGCGCACTTTACTGCTACCGGGTGTGCAGGGGTTTGAGGTTGAGGACGGGTTCATCCTTAATCCGTCCTACTACGCTTTCCCAGCCCTCCAGGAGCTCTCGACGCGAACCGTGGATCCCGCCTGGGAGACCGTGCAGCGGGACGGGCTGGCACTGATGCAGGATTGCCGCTTTGGCCGATGGATGCTGCCGCCCGATTGGCTGCACGTGTCACGGCGCGATGGCACGCTCAAGCCGGCGAGCGGCTGGCCGCCACGGTTCTCTTATGATGCGATTCGTATACCGTTGTACCTTGCATGGGCGCGCCAGACACCGGTGGCGGTGCAAGATGGGTTTAGGGCGTATTGGGCGCACCATCTTCTCGCCTTGCCGGCGTGGATGGATCTAGTGACCGGTGCAGCGGCCCCCTTTGCGGCGCCCCCAGGAATATTGGCAGTCGGGATCGTATCGGCCGCGCCAGCTTCCGCTACGGAGCTGCCGGCTGACTTTCCGACTGTGGCGGCGGCACCGGACTACTACTCATCCGCCTTGACCCTGCTGGCCTCGATCTGTTGGAGCGAAAGCCGAAGTTCTAGATGACTCCAAACGCGGCGTTGTTGCATAAACTCTATTCACGTGAGAACCTGAAAATAGGTCTTCGAGTCGAGCCCGACACCAGCGGTGTTCAGAGCGTGCAAAATTTTCGGGTTCTCATGTGCGCGGAGTATATCCGCGCAAGCGGGTCATCCACCTCTTCCTGGACAATGCGCGATACCACCATG
>CAXTDP010000115.1:0-10090 GCA_964242295.1 uncultured Acetobacteraceae bacterium
AGGCGCGCCGGCGGCAGGTCCACGCCGCCGGCCGCCGTGCCGGCGCCAAGTGCGAGCAATGCGTCGGCGAGGTCCGGCAGGACCCAGCCGACCGCAACCCCGTCAAGGCGGAATGGCAGCCGCGCCCCTGGGATGGTGGCATTGTTGCAGGCGGCTATGTGGCGGAACAGGTCTGGCATGATGTCGTTATAGGCACATCGCCAGCCCATCCCAGGCCCGGCACCTTCCTGAACAGGGTGGCAGAGGCCACATCCCTAGCATGAGACTTCCCAATACCGTTCCCGTGGCTGCTGCCAGGCAGCCGTACCGGACTGGCTTCCAGACCGTTGCCTCCCTGCTCCCGTATCTCTGGCCCAAGGGCGAGCCACGTGCGCGGACCAGCGTCGTGCTGGCCGTCATCATGCTGGTGCTGGCCAAGGTGGCGACGGTGTATATCCCCATCGTGTATTCCCATGCGGTGGACGCGCTGGCGCCGCGCGACCATCCGTTGACGATCCCGCTTGGCCTCATCGTCGCCTATGCGCTGCTGCGCGTCGCTTCCGCCGGCTTCGCGGAGCTGCGGGACGCCGTGTTCGCGTCGGTGCAGCAGAGCACGGTACGCAAGGTGGCGCTGCAGACGTTCGAGCACCTGCACCGGCTTTCGCTGCGCTTCCATCTGGACCGCCAGACCGGCGGGCTGTCCCGCTCCATCGAGCGCGGCACGGCGGGGATCGAGGCCGTGCTGCGCTTGGCGGTGTTCAACATCCTCCCGACGCTGCTGGAAGTGCTGATGGTCACGGCCATCCTGTGGAAGCTGTTCGATTGGCGGTTCGCCGCTGTCACCTTCACGGCGGTCATGCTGTATATCGGCTTCACCTTCGCCTTCACCAACTGGCGCGTCCGTTTCCGCCGGCTGATGAACGACACGGATTCCGACGCGCAGACCAAGGCCGTGGACAGCCTGCTGAACTTCGAGACGGTGAAGTATTTCGGCAACGAGGCGCACGAGGCCCGGCGCTTCGACGAGGCCCGCGCCCGCTACGAGCATGCGGCGGTGAAAAGCCAGGTCACGCTCAATATGCTGAACCTCGGCCAGGCGGTCATCATCGCCCTTGGCCTCGGGCTGGTCATGCTGATGGCGGCGGACGGGGTGCAGGCCAGGACGATGACGGTCGGCCAGTTCGTGCTGGTCAACACCTACCTGATGCAGCTTTACCAGCCGCTGAACTTCCTCGGCTTCGTTTACCGGGAGATCAAGCAGGGCCTGGTGGACATGGAGCAGATGTTCCGCCTGATGTCGGTGAACCAGGAGGTCGCGGACCTGCCGGGCGCCGTCGTGCTGCCGACCCGTCCGGCGCTGGGGCATGCGGGCACGGTGGCGTTCCGCGACGTGCATTTCGGCTACAACGCCAACCGCGAGATCCTGCGCGGCGTCAGCTTCACGGCGGCGCCGGGGTCCAAGCTGGCGGTGGTCGGGCCGACCGGCGCGGGCAAGAGCACCATCAGCCGCCTGCTGTTCCGTTTCTATGACGTGACGGAGGGCGCGGTGGAGATTGACGGCGTGGACGTGCGCGACATGACGCAGACCAGCCTGCGCGCCGCCATCGGCGTCGTGCCGCAGGACACCGTGCTGTTCAACGACACCATCGGCTACAACATCGCCTATGGCCGCCCTGGCGCCACCCAGGACGAGATCGAACGGGCGGCGAGGCTGGCGCAGGTGCACGACTTCGTCATGCGCATGCCGGAGGGATATGCCACCCGCGTCGGCGAGCGTGGGCTGAAGCTGTCCGGCGGCGAGAAGCAGCGTGTCGCCATCGCCCGCACCATCCTGAAGGACCCGCGCATCCTGATCCTGGACGAGGCGACCAGTGCGCTGGACAGCCGGACGGAGCGCGAGATCGATGCGGCGCTGCGCACCGTCGCCGCCAACCGCACCACGTTGGTGATTGCCCACCGGCTGTCCACCGTCGTGGATGCCGACGAGATCCTGGTGCTGCAGGAGGGCCGGGTGGCGGAGCGGGGCACCCACGCCTCGCTGCTGGCGCAGGGTGGCCTGTATGCCCGCATGTGGGCGCTGCAGGCCGAGCAGGGGGAGGTGGCGGAGGCAGTGGCCGCGCATTAACTGCTTGGCAGGGTTGGATGGGGCGGCTGCGTCGCCATGTCTCGGGAAAGGAGTTTTGCCGATGCCAAGCGAGCATAATGGTGCCGAAGCCGGCCATGCCGATGCCCCGCCCGCCGACCTGAGCCATGCCGGCGCCGTGGTGGACAAGGCCATAGAATACATGATGGGCCAGAACCTGAGTTCTCTGGCCATCGCGTCGGCGCTGCTGGGCGGCTCGCTGGGCTTGCTGGCACGGACAATGGGTGACGATGCCATCGTCGGCGTGTTGCAGAATGCGATGAGCAGTATCCGGTCGGGCGAGTTGCGGGCGGAATACGGGCCGCATGAGGGCATGTCCGGCCGGGCTTGACCCGGCAGCACAAAACATGACGGGCGGGGTGATTGGCATCCCGCCGCCGACTGGGCATATCATCCGCGTCCGCAACGATGCGGCGTGCTGGGGTGCCCTGCATGGCGATCCGCCATATTTTGCCGTTCCTGGTGCTGCTGGCGCCTATGGCCGTGGATCGGGCCGCAGGTGGCGAGAAGTTGCCGTCCGCGGCTGTTACGACCGTGTTGGTTGCCCCTCCTGCAGCCGGGCTGCTGGCCTCTGCACCTGCGGCGTCGCCGGTCGCCTCAGCCATGGGCGCTCCGGCTGCGCCGCCAGCGCGCAACGCTGCGCCGCGCGTTCCCGATAGGACAACCAGCCATCAGGTCGAGCTGCCCGGCGGCAGCCTGGCCTTCCACGCCCAGGTCAGCACCCACCACATGATCGAAAGCGACGGGGTCACGGAGTCGGACGTGGTGACGACTGCCTTCATGCTCGACGGCGCGGCGCCGGACACGAGGCCGGTGACGTTCGCCATCAATGGCGGTCCAGGCGCTGCGTCGGCTTGGCTGAACCTGCTGGCGCTCGGACCCTGGCGCGTGCCGCTGCCGCAGGATGGGACGCTGTCGCCCAGCGCGTTCCCGGACCTGGTGCCGAATGCGGAAACCTGGCTGCGCTTCACCGACCTGGTGTTCATTGATCCGCCCGGCACCGGCTACAGCCGGCTGCTCAGCGGCGGCGACGCTTCGCGCCAGCGCGTCTGGTCCACCAATGGCGAGATCCCGATGCTGGCCGCCGTGATGCGCCATTGGCTGGAGATGAACGGCCGGCTGGCCAGCCCGAAGGTGTATGTCGGCGAAAGCTACGGCGGCTTCCGCGGGCCGCGCCTGGCCCGCGCCCTGGTGGATCAGGGCGTCGCACTGCGCGGGATGATGCTGCTGTCGCCGCTGCTGGACTTCAACAGCCGCGCGTCCGAGTGGGAGCCTTATTACTTCCTGACGCGCTTGCCGGTCATGGCCGCGGTCAAGCGCGGCGCCACCTCGCGGGAGGCGGTGGCCGACATCGAGGCCTATGCCACGGGTGAATACTTGCAGGACTTCCTGCGTGGTGCCGGGGATGCCGGGGCAGTCCGCCGCATGTCGGACCGGGTGGCGGCGCTTTCGGGCCTGCCCGCCGAACTGGTGCAGCGCCGGGGCGGACGGATGGACTGGTTCACCGAGCGGCGGGAGCGTGAGCCGGGACGGATCGCCAGTGCGTACGACCTTTCCACGACCGGACTTGACCCCCTGCCGACGTCGGCGTTCACCGAGGACCCGGATGCCGTGCTGGATGCGCTGCGGCCTGTCCTGGGATCGGCAGTGTCCGGCCTATATGCCCACCGGCTGGGCTGGCGGCCGGATGGGGCGCCGCAATATGAGCTGCTGAGCAGCGACGTGGTCCGCTGGTGGACCTACAGCACGCAGCAGCAAGGGGCGCAGAGCGTATCGGCGCTGCGGGTTGCGCTGGCCTTTGATCCACGGCTGAGGGTGCTGATCGTTCACGGGCTTTACGACCTCGTGACGCCATACTTCGCCAGCAAGATGGTGCTGGATCAGTTGCCGCCGGCCTTTGCCAGCCGGGCACGGCTGCTGGTGATACCAGGTGGGCACATGTTCTACACACGAGATGCATCCCGTGCACGGTTGCGGGATGAAGGCGAGGCAATGGTGAGGTCGGCGGCAACGCCCTAAGCCCGGTGGGGCGGGATGGCCCTTGCTAGACGGGACGAGCAGGCACGTGTCGCGCGATGGTCCGGGTTTTCTGCCCCAAAGGCGGTCGGATGCCAGCCGGCCCTGGCCTGGCGCACGGGGCGCCAGGTCAGGGACATGCCGACGGTATCAGGCGCCGTAGCTGCCGACGGAGCGCTTGCGGCTCTGGGCGAAGCGCGGGTCGAACACGCGGCCCAACTCATTGCGGTTCAGGCCGATGTCGGCCAACTCGCGGTCAGTGAGCAGGGATAGCTCGTCCAGCACGGCACGGCGCTGCGGCAGGCTGGCCAGGTGGGCCACTGCCGCGCGCAGGCGGGCGAACAGGCCGGTGGCTGCCGGGCGCGGCGTGGCCTCGACGGCGGTCTCGCGATAGGTCAGGCTGTCAGACATCAGAAGCGACAGATGCTGCTTGGAAAGCGGGGCGTTCATAACAGGTCCTCAAGGTTGACGCGTCACGCGCCCTGGCGTTTGGAGATCGTCAGGCACGGTGGCGACAGGCGGTATATGCGCTCGGAATGTTGCGATGCAGCACGCTAAGCCCCCTCATCAGCCATGCGTTGAAAGCATGCAAAATGACAAAGCTATGCAATTGTGAAGAGATTGTGAACGGAGCAACCTTGGCACAGCCACAATTCCAGAAGGTTGAGGCGCTGCGGCGGGTCATGGCTGAGATGGGCCTGGACGCGTTTCTGGTCCCTCGCGCCGATGAGCATTTGGGCGAGTATGTGCCGCCCTGTGCGGAGCGGCTGGCCTGGCTGACCGGCTTCACCGGCAGCGCCGGGCTGGCCGTGGTGCTGCGCGACCGGGCGGCGGCGTTCACCGATGGGCGTTATACGCTGCAGCTTGCATCGCAGACCGATCCCGCCGTGTTCGAGCTGCTGCACATCATTGACCAGCCGCCGCAGGAGTGGCTGGCCGCTGCGATGCCGGGGGGGCGGATCGGCTACGATCCCTGGCTGATCAGCGAGGACGGGCTGCGCCGCTACTCCGACGCCGGGCTGGTGATGGCGGCGGTGGCGTTCAATCCGCTGGATGCCGTCTGGACGGACCGGCCCGCGCTGCCCTGTGCGCCCGCGGCGGCGCATCCCCTGGCACTGGCCGGGGTGGCATCGGCCGACAAGCGCGCGGCGGTGGCCGAGGCGCTGCGCGGCGCCAAGACGGATGCGGCCGTCATCACCGACCCGGCGTCGCTGTGCTGGCTGCTGAACCTGCGCGGCGGGGATGTGGCCTATACCCCGTTTGCGCTCGGCTTCGTGCTGATGCGGGCGGACGGGACGGCGTCGCTGTTCATGGAACCGGCCAAGCTGAACGCGGCGGCGCGGGACTGGCTGGGACCGGATGTTTCGCTGCACCCGCGTGAGGACTTGCCGCATGCGTTGGCTGCGCTGAGGGGGCAGCGGGTGCGGGTGGATGGTGCCGGGTCGGCGGCGTGGTTTGCCCAAACGCTTCGCGCCGCCGGGGCAATGGTGGTGGACGGGCCGGACCCCTGCGCCCTGCCGAAGGCATGCAAGAACCCGGTGGAGCAGGCCGGCGCCCGCGCGGCCCATGGGCGCGATGCCGCCGCGGTATGCCGCTTCCTGCACTGGCTGGACGGCAGGGCCGGCCTTACCACCGAGGTCGCCGCGGCGGAACGCCTGGTGCAGTTCCGCGAGGACGTGGCGGACTTCCGGGGGGAGAGCTTCCCGGCGATCTCCGGCGCCGGGGAGAACGGCGCCATCATCCATTACCGCGCCATCCCTGAGACCGACCGATCGCTGCGGGCGGATGAGGCCTACCTGATTGACAGCGGCGCCCAGTATCCGGATGGGACCACGGACGTGACCCGCACCGTGTGGACCGGCCCCGGCAAGCCGCCGGCGGAGTTGCGGGACCGCTTCACCCGGGTCCTGCAAGGACATATCGCCGTTGCCGCCGCGCTGTTTCCGGCTGGCGTGTCCGGTCCGCACCTGGATGCGCTGGCGCGGCGGACGCTGTGGCAGGCCGGGCTGGACTACGATCATGGCACCGGGCACGGCGTCGGCAGCTACCTGTCGGTGCATGAGGGTCCGTGCAGCCTGTCCCGGGCCGGCAAGATGGTGCCGCTGCGGGCCGGCATGATCCTGTCCGACGAGCCGGGCTACTACCAGCCCGGCGCCTACGGCATCCGGCTGGAGAACCTGCTGCTGGTGCAGGCCGCCGAGGTCCCCGGCGCGCGCAAGCCGTTCCTGCGGTTCGAGACGCTGACCCTGGCCCCGTTCGACCGGCGGCTGGTCGAGCCGGCGATGCTGACCGGGGAGGAGCGGCGCTGGCTGGACGCCTACCATGCCCGCGTGCTGCGGGAGGTCGGCCCGCTGCTGGACGATACGGTACGGGACTGGCTGGCGGCGGCGTGCGCTCCCTTGGGTTAGGCGTCCCGCCCGCGTGCCGCATCAATGGACAGAGGCCCGCTGCCGCGCATCACCACCGCGATGCAGAGCAGCATCCACAGCAGCGGGTATTCCATTCCGCGCCCGGCCCAGAACCAGCCGATGGGCAGGTGGACCAGGATGGTGGCCACGCCCAGCATGATCGCGGCAGCCAGCGCCGCCGGGCGGGTGAACACGCCCAGCATGATGCACAGGCCGCCGAAGAACTCGGTGGCGCCGACCAGGTAGGCGAGGGGCAGCGATGGCTGCAGGCCTATCTTGGCGAACCCGGCCGCGGTTTCTACGATGTTGCCGCCGGCGAAGCCGAACAGCTTCTGCGCGCCGTGCGGCATCAGGAATGCGCCGGTGGTGATCCGCACCAGCGGGTAAGCTAGGGGCTGCAGCCGGGCATAGACCGGTTCCAGCATCGGCAGGCGGGATGGCGGCAGGCCGGGGGCTGGCAGGTCGGAGGTCGGTGAACGGGGGGCGGGCGGGTTTGGCACGCTATTCTCCCGGGTCGTACTTCGCACAGAACTCCGCGGCGCCCATGCGCCTGAAATCCTGCATGGCGGTGGCCAGGCGCGCATGCGGCCAGTCCCACCAGGCAATGCGGTGCAGGGCGGCGATCGTGTCAGGCGGGAAACGGTAGCGCAGGACCCGGGCCGGGTTGCCGACCGCGACGGCGAAGGGCGGCACGTCCTTGGTCACGATGGCGCCCGCGCCCACCGCGGCGCCCATGCCGACACTGCGCCCCGGCAGGACGATGGCGCCGTGGCCGATCCAGACGTCATGGCCCAGCGTCACCCGGCTTTCGCGGCGCCAGTCGAAGAAGTCCGGGTCGTCCGGCCCTAAACCGTAGGCGCTGCTGCGGTAGCCGACGTGGCTCAGCATCACGCGGTCCAGCGGGTGGTTGCCGGGGTTCAGCCGCGTGTGGGCGGCGATGGAGCAGAACTTGCCGATCTCGGCGTAGATGATGTCGCTGTCGTTCACGACGTAGGAGTAGTCGCCGAAGCTGCTTTCGGCGACCTTGGTCCGCGCGCCGACCTCGCACCATACGCCGAAGGTGGTGTCGCGGACGGAGGCGGTGCGGTGGATGCTGGGGGCAGTACCGAGGGACTTGGCGGCTGACGCGGGATCGTTGGCCATGCTGGTCCGGGTCAGCGGCCGGCAGCCGCCAGCGCCGCGCGCAGGCTGGCCAGGAGCGGAGGCAGGGCGGGATACGCCCTTTGGCGGACGTAGCTGTCCCCCTCGCACAGGTCGAGGCGCAGCAGCGCGCCTTCACGGTGGACCACCCAGGTCGGCAGTGCCGGGTCGTCGTTGGCGGCCATCACCATGGCCATCAAGCCTCCGGCCGGGTCCTGGTGCGGCATCATGCACCAGCGCGGGCCAAGGCAGGCCGCGATGCTGTCCACCTCGTCCTGCGTCAGGCTGGTCCCATCGGGCATCGGCTCCAGCAGGGACATGGTGTTGTGGGCTGCGGGACCTGGAGGAGGGTTCGTCATGCGTGGTATCCTTTGCCCTGTTTCCGGCCGCGCTGCACGCCCTTCTGGCGGCTAATCTGCCTTTAACAGTATCGTCGCCAAGCGTTACTGAATGGTTAATGGAGCCGGTGGTGCGCCGGCGTGGGGCCGAGGCGGCGCCGGGCCGCCGGGCTTGTGGCGAGCTTCGGATACGGGGTCACGCCTTGGCGATGGCTGGCATGGGTCGAGAGGCGCCCCCGGTTGGTTCCGAGCTTCGATGACCGCCGCAGGTGGGTCGGCGGCCGGGTACATGGAGCAAGCATCCGCAACGTCCGGTTCGCCTGCGCAGCCGCTTTTGCAGTGTCTCAGGCTCGTGCAAACAGTCTCAGGCCCGTGCAAACATGAGGTGCAAACATGGAGTGGAACCGATGGCCACCGTTCGCCTGCTGACCGACGCCGAACTGTCCGGCGAAGCTGCCGCAGTGTTCGCCGACATCCGCGCGACCCGCGGCAAATGGCTACGTGAACGACTTCTGGCGCGCCTTGGCGAACGACCCGGCAACGCTCCGGCGCACGTGGGAGGGCCTGAAGGCGGTCATGGCCCCCGGCGGAGCGCTGGAGCCGAAGGTCAAGGAGATGCTCTACATGGCGGTTTCGATCGCGCATGGATGCGACTACTGCATACACTCGCACACGGCGGCTGCGCGCGGCAAAGGCATGACGCCGGCGGAACACGGCGAGTTGGTTGCCATCGTCGGCATGGCTGCGCAGACGAACCGGATGGTGCAGGCGTTGGGTGTACCGCCGGATGCGATCTACCGTGTCGAGTAGGATCGCCGGGTAGCAGTGTCTCGGTTCGACGGTCGGCTTACGACCCGCTGCGGACATTGGAGGCATGGCGCAGACGACTGAGGCCACCGGGCGCTACATCGTACGGATCGGAGAATTGCATGCTCGACCATGTCTTCTTGTCAGTCAGCGACATTGATCGCTCGGTCGCCTTCTACACTCAGGCGCTTGCCCCACTCGGGATTACTCGGCGAGTTGATTACGACGGCAAGGATGGCCCTCCTGGTCATCCCGACCTGAAGGGCTTTGGCTGCAGCGGCCCCATCTTCTTCTGGCTTCGTGAGGGTGTGGTCGAGGGCCGGGCCGCACATGTCGGCTTTGTAGCAGGTTCCCGGACCCAGGTGGACGCGGCGTATGCCGCTGCCATGGCTGCGGGCGCGAAAGGCAATGGCCAGCCAGGTGCGCGGCTCTACTATGATCCGCGCTATTATGCCGGCAACGTGTTTGACCCTGACGGCTACAGCATCGAATTCACCTACAAGAGCTGGCAGCACCCTCGGCCTTGATTGCGGAGGCAGCCATTACTCACGGCGCTGATGGCCATCGTGGAAGGCAGCGCCAATGTCGGTTCGCCATCCCAGGCCGACATTCAAACTGAGACATTACCCACTGGGCCGGAGCCGTTCAAACCGAAGTCTGGGCCGTGGCCAATAGGCCGCCCGTGCACAGGCATGATGCTGGCGTTCGCCTCAGGTCGTAAGCCGGCCTTCAGACTGAGACACGCTGGGACCGGCGACTTGCCGTGTCAGGGCTTCAATTCAACCGTGATCGCAGGTCCTCGACGGTCGCCCGTGTCCTGGCCGCTGCTTCGCCTTGGGGCACGATGTCCAGGAAGCGTTCGTAGCAGCGCAGCGCCGCCGCGACCCGTTCCAGACGCTGGTTGATGATGGCGGCATCGCGCCACAGCATCGCGGTGTCAGGCGCGATCCGCAGCATGTCCTCGATGCAGGCGAGCGCGCCAGGCAGGTCGCCCGCGTCCTGGCGCCGGGTGCGCAGGTTGTTCTGCAGGCGCAGCAACACCCCGCGGGCCGACATGGGCTGCAGCACGCCGGGGCGCAGCTCGGCGTTGGTGCCCTCGGTGCGCTTCAGCAGGCCGCGCAGGTCGCGGGCGCCCAGCGGAACCCCGCCGGCGAACACGTCCAGCACGATGGCCTGCGGCTCGGCGGCTCGCAGCTTGCCGCGGGGCTGCTCGCCTTGCATGGCGAACGGGTGGCGAAGGTTTCATTCAGGACCATTAT
>CAXTDP010000115.1:10100-11276 GCA_964242295.1 uncultured Acetobacteraceae bacterium
CTGCGGCTCGGCGGCACGCAGCTTGCCGCCGGCGCGCTCTCCCTGCAGGGAGATCAGGAAGTGGCCGGGGAAGTCCAGCCCGTGGGCGTTCCATCCGGCGGCGCGGGCGCAGTGCAGCCACAGGATGCCGAGCGAGACCGGCAGGCCGCGCCGCCGCTCCGTGACCTGGATCAGGTTGGCGTTGGCCGGGTCGTCGTAGGTTTCGGTGTCCCCGGCATAACGGTGCCGCCCGGCGATCAGGCCGGCCAGGCCCCCGGCGCGCGCCGCCAGCTCGTTGCCCGGCAGCTCCCGCGCCAAGTCCACGGCGTCCCGCGCCAGCTCCGACAGGTGCGCCCCGGCGGCGCGCCAGTCGCGGTCCGGGGCGTCTATCCGGGCGAACTGCAGGGCAACGCCTGCGATGTCCAGCTCGACGTCCGGCATCTGGCCGGACGCGTCCAGGGCGGCGCGGGGGTCGCTCATGCCTCGCCGCTACTCCGCGGCGGGGACATACAGCGCGCCGCCCCGCTCCTTGAACTCGGCGCTTTTGGCGTCTAGGCCCTCCAGCCGCTCGGCGTCGGCGCGGATGTCCTGGCTGATCTTCATCGAGCAGAACTTCGGTCCGCACATCGAGCAGAAATGGGCCACCTTGTGCGCGTCCTTCGGCAGGGTCTCGTCGTGATACTTGCGCGCCGTGTCGGGGTCTAGGCCGAGGTTGAACTGGTCCTCCCAGCGGAAGTCGAAGCGTGCCCGGCTGATCGCGTCGTCGCGGGATTTCGCCGCCGGGTGCCCCTTCGCCAGGTCGGCGGCGTGGGCGGCGATGCGGTAGGTGATGACGCCGGTCTTGACGTCATCGCGGTTGGGCAGGCCCAGGTGCTCCTTCGGAGTCACGTAGCAAAGCATCGCCGTGCCGAACCAGCCGATCATGGCGGCGCCAATCGCCGAGGTGATGTGGTCGTAGCCCGGCGCGATGTCGGTTGTTAGCGGACCCAACGTGTAGAAGGGTGCTTCGCCGCATTCGCGGAGCTGCTTGTCCATGTTGACCTTGATCTTGTGCATGGGCACGTGGCCTGGCCCCTCGATCATCACCTGGCAGCCCTTGTCCCAGGCCACCTTGGTCAGCTCGCCCAGGGTTTCCAGCTCAGCGAACTGCGCGGCGTCGTTGGCGTCGGCGTTGCTGCCGGGGCGCAGGCCGTCGCC
>CAXTDP010000116.1:0-11239 GCA_964242295.1 uncultured Acetobacteraceae bacterium
CAGGTCGCCGCAGTCGCGGGCGACCAGGGCCGGGTCGAGATGCAGCATGCGCCAAGCCCGGGCCTGGCCACGGATGGGCAGGCCGTCATGCATCTCGCCGGGGTTCACGGTGATGATGTCGCCGGCGCTGGACTCCACGGCGCCGACGCCGCTCCAGGACCGTTGGGCGCCGCCGGTCATCACCCCGATGCCAAGGTGGTCATGGGCGTGGCGGGGGAAGGCGCGGTCGGTCAGCAGGGTCATCGCCTCGATGCCGGGCAGGGCCGATTTGTGCTGGGTGACATGGTGCGTCCGCCCCGTCATGGCCTAGGCTCCCCCGTGCCGTCGTGAGGCGGATACCAAAGGGGCGGCAAGTGTTCCGTCAACCACCGCCGGCCTGCCAAGGACTCGGCCGCATGCCGGTCGTCCCTGCCATCCGGCCCATGCCGGCACTGTCCCGCCGCAACGGGCCAGGCACGGCGCCAGCTTGAAGCCTTCCGGCAGGCCGGCGCTGCCGCCGAACATACGTCCGTGAACGGCTTGGGCTGCAACGGGAACGCCTGCCGATTGTTTCGACTTCCAGCAGCCAGGCCACCCCGGAGGCGGCGATGGCCAACGGCTGCCAAGACGGAACTTGGAGTTGCACTTGCCGGACAAAGCTGCCGCAGGGTTGAAGCTGGCACCTCTGCTCGGCCTTGCGGGCGTGCTGCTGGCTGCGCTTACGGTCGAGTTCAACGACGGCGTCAGCTCGGCGGCGTTGGCCGACGTGCGCGGCGGGCTTGGCATCAGCCGGGACGCCGGCACCTGGCTGACCAGCCTGTTCAGCACGGGACAGGTGGTCGGCATGTCCATGGCGACCTTCTGGGCGCTCACGGTCTCGATCCGCCGCTGGCTGCTGTTCGCCATCGCGCTCAGTTGCGTCAGCACGCTCGTCATCCCGTTCACGTCGAACTTGGGCCTGCTGTATGTTTGCCGGCTTTTGCAGGGCCTGGCCGCAGGCTTCACCATCCCCCTCCTGCTGACGGTGGCGCTGCAAGTGCTGCCGCCGCCCATCCGGCTGTATGGCCTGGCAGCCTACGCGCTCACGGCCACCTTCGGGCCGAACATCTCGACGGCGCTGGCAGCGTTGTGGACCGACGCCGTCGGCTGGCAGTTCGTGTTCTACGAGGCCCTGCCGCTGTGCACACTGGCGGGACTGCTGGTCTGGTACGGCGTCGCGCAGCAGCCGCCGCAATACGGGCGCATCCGCCAGTTCGACTGGCCCGGCGCGCTGCTGGTAGTCGTGGGCTTCGGCGCGCTCACGACCATGCTGGAGCAGGGCGACCGGCTGGACTGGTTCAACTCGAAGCTGATCTGCGTCCTCGCCCTCGTGTCCGTCGTGGCGCTGCCGCTGCTGGTGCTGACCGACCTGCGGGCGCCATTGCCGCTTTACCGCTTTTCCCTGCTCAAACGGCGCAACTACCTGTTCGGGCTTATCACCCTGTTCACCTTCCTGCTGCTGAGCCAGTCGGCGGGGACCATCCCGGGCGATTACCTGCAACAGGTCGGAGGCTTCCGGCCGGAGCAGTCCTACCTGGTCACCGTGCTGATCGCCGTGCCGCAGTTCCTGCTGCTGCCGCTCGTCGCCCTGCTGCTGGACTATGAGGGCGTGGACGCACGGTGGGTGCTGTTCACCGGCATCGCCTGCGTCATCACGGCGTGCATCGGCAACTCGTTCCTGACCTCGGTGTGGAACCCCGTCACCTTCTTGCTGTGGCAGGGGTTCCAGGCCGTCGGGGCGTCGCTCGTCGTCATGCCCCTGCTCATGATGGCGGTGAACACCATCAAGGACCCGGCGGATGGCCCGTTCGCCTCCACCCTGGTCAACACCATGCGCGGCTTGGCCGAGCCGGTCGCGGTCTGGATGGTGCAGCTCATCCTGCGCTGGCGCGGGGGGCTGCACTTCAACCGCATCGTTGACCAGTCGGGGCACGGATCGTTCAGCGCGCTGCAACGGCACGACCCCGGCAGCATCGCCGCGTTCCGGGGCGCCGTGCAGGCGCAGGCAACCGTGCTGACCCTGAGCGATGCCTTCCTGATTATCGCCGGCCTAGGTTTGGCCCTGGTGGTCGTGCTGGCGACGCTGCCGGTACGCACGTATCCGCCCCGCATCGTCGCGCAGCAGCAGTAGGACCACTGGATGGCCGACGTGGAACAGGACACGGGCAAGAAGGGCAACGACACGCCCAAGGACCAGCCGCAGGGGGAGCCGCAAGGTAAGGAGCCGCAAGGCAAGGAACAGCAATCCAAGGAACGGCCTGGCAAGGACCAGCCAGCCGGCAAGGACGACGGCAAGCCCGGCAAGCGCAAGCCGTTGTGGCCCTGGCTGTTGGGCGGGGCGATCGTCCTTGCCTTCATCGCCGTCGTCCTGGCCGTCATCTTCGCCCCGGCCCCGAACGTTTGGACCGACGACGCCTATGTCACGGCGCATTACGCCACGGTTGCCCCGCGCATCTCCGGCCAGGTCGCATCCGTCGAGGTGGACGACAACCAGCCGGTGTCGGCCCAGCGGCTGCTCGTGACCATAGACGACCGGGATTTCCGCGCAGCACTTGCCGGCGCCGAGGCGATGCTGGAGCGCGACATGGCGCAGCTTGCGGAAACCAGCGCCTCCATCACGCGCCAGCCGTCGGTGGTGGAGCAGTCGCAAACGCAGAACCCATCGGCCGTCGCGCAGCTCGCCTTCGCCCAGGCCAACCAGCGGCGCTACCGCAACCTGTCCGCGACCGGCGCCGGCACCGTGCAGGAGAGGCAGCAGGCGGACCAGCAGGTGCAGCAGGCGCAATCGGCGGTTGACCAGGCCCGCGCCTCCACCGAGTCCGCCAAGCGGCAGGTCCCGATCCTGGAAGCGCAGCGCGCGGCGGCGGAGGCCCTGGTGAAGGCCGACAAGGCGCGGGTCGAGCAGGCCCAGCTCAACCTCAGCTATACCCGGATCACGGCGCCGATTGACGGCGTGGTCGGGCAGCGCACCGTGCAGGTCGGCAACTACGTCGGACCCGGCGCGCCGCTGATGTCGGTGGTGCCGCTCGACCAGGTTTACATCGAGGCGAACTACCGCGAGGTCGCGCTGCGCCATGTGCTGCCGGGCCAGCACGTGACGATCCATGTCGACGCCTACGACATGGACCTGGACGGCGTGGTGGACAGCGTGCCGCCGGCGTCCGGCGCAGCGTTCGGGGCGATCCAGCCCAACAACGCCACCGGCAACTTCACCAAGATCGTCCAGCGCCTGCCGGTGAAGATCCTGGTTTCGCCGGGCCAGGAGGATGCGAAGCTGCTGCGCCTCGGCTTTTCGGTGGAAACCACCATCCACACCGGGCTGGCCGACGTAAAGGGCCGGCAACGGAACACGGCGGTCCGCGTCACGGCCTCCCCATGAGGCTGGGCTGGGCCGGCGCGCTGCTGCTGGCCGGCTGCACCGTGGGGCCGGACTTCCACCCGCCCGACCCTGCCGCGCCGGCAAGCTGGGGTCCGGTGCGGGCCGACGTGCCCAGCCGCACGAGCACGGACGACGCCGACCCGCAGTGGTGGACGCAGTTCGGCGATCCCGTGCTCTCGTCGCTGGTGGCGCGGATCGCCGCGCAGAACCTCGACCTGCAGACCGCCGCCGAGCGTGTGTTGCAGGGCCGGGCGCAGCGCGACGTGGTGGCGTCGCAGGGATTGCCGCAGGTCAATGCCCGCTCGTCCTACGAGCGCGACCGCCTCAGCACCGTCGGCAACCCGGCCGCGCTCGTCGTGACCCGGCCCGGCGCCCCGGTGGAGTTCGACGTTTACCAGAACGGCCTCAGCTCCTCCTGGGACCTGGACCTGTTCGGCCGGGTGCGCCGCGGGGTGGAGTCCGCGAACGCCGAAACCCAGGCCGCGGTCGAGGACCGGCGCGGCATCGCCCTCGCTGCCCTGGCCGACTTGGTGCAGGACTACCTGCAACTGCGCGGCATCCAGGCGGCGCGGGCCATCGCCGAGCGCAACCTGGCGCTCGCGCAGCAGAACACTGGCCTGGTGCGCAACCGGTTCGACAACGGCGTCGCCACCACGCTCGACACGGCGCGGGCGCTGTCGCAGCAATCCACCATCGCCGCCACCGTGCCGCCGCTGCGGGCGCAGGAAGCGGCGATGATCAATGCCATCGGCCTGTTGCTGGGCCAGCCGCCCCGGGCGCTGGAGGCGGAGTTGCGGCCGCAGGCGGCCCAGCCCGGGGTGCCGTCGGTGGTCCCGGTCGGCCTGCCCTCCACCCTGGTGCGCCGGCGCCCCGACCTGCGCCAGGCCGAGGCCCGGCTCCACGCGGCCACGGCACAGATCGGGGTGGCGACGGCGGAGTTCTACCCGAACGTGACGCTGACCGGCAGCTTCGAGCTGCAAGGGCTGCGGTTCAGGGATGCGTTCAGCCTGTATGCCCGGGCGTTCGAGGTAGGTCCCTCCATCTCGGTGCCCATTTTCCAGGGCGGACGCCTGCGGGCGACGCTGCGGCTGCGCGAGTCCGAGCAGCGCGAAGCGGCGATCAACTTCCGCCGGACGCTGCTGCAAGCCTGGCAAGAGGTGGACAACGCTCTGACCGCCTACGCGGAGGCACAGGCGCGGCGCAAGCAGGTCGCCGACGCAGTGGCGCAGAACGCGGTGGCGCTGCAGGCGGCGCGGCAGCGCTATACGGAGGGTGCAATCAGCTTCCTTGACGTCAACATCGCCCAGTCGCAACTGCTGCAAAGCCAGAACGACCTGGCGGACAGCGACACCCGGATCGCGGCCGGGCTGGTGGCCCTTTATCGGGCGCTGGGTGGCGGTTGGGAGATCGCCGAGCCAGGCCCTGCATCGGAGCGCTGAACCGGCGCGTCCACGTCGTCATGCAGGCCGGCAGCGGCTCCGTTTGCACCAGCATCTTGGCGGTCAGGTGGCTCAACCCCTGCACCATCGCCGCCTCGCAGTCATGGGCATCCGGTGTCGTCATGATGGCTTGCAAGCCGGGCGCCCGGCGCAGAAAGGCGGAGACGCGTGGGCCGCCGGTCACCCTGGACCGGGCACGCCGCGACCTTCAAGCCCCCGATCCCATCCCGGGCGCGTTGCGGTCCGAACAGCGAATGGGTGGCGACGATCCCGACGTGACCGGGCAGGCCGCACAGCATGACGGCTTCCGGAACCATCCTCACCGACCTCACATCAGGCACGAGTGTTTCCGTCCGGAGGGGCGGCCCGAGAGCAGGGACCATGTCTGCCAGGCGACCGACCCTCACTGCCAGCACGACGAGGAACATCCTGCGGCATCTGCCAAGCTGCGAAGCCAGTTGAAACTGCGAAGCCAGCGGGTTTTTGCCTGGTCCAACCGCTGATGACGCAGCAGTTGCGAAGAGTTGTAGACCCCCGCCACTACAGGGGCGGCATACGATATGGGTTGGGGGCAAAGCACGAGTTATTCCGATTCTACACGCCGCCCCAGCCAGGCCGTCAACGCCATATAGCATAGCAGCCCATCAAAGTTGTATTCCGCAAGCGATGGAACGAAGGACGCAGATGCTGCGTTGCTAACTTACCCGTTTATTTGGGCGCCGGATTGACTGGGTGTTGAGCTGCATCACCGACTAAAGCCCGACGCAATCGCGGACAGGCTAGGCATTTCGTCTCGCTTGCTTAAGTACGAGGCCGAGCCCGGCAGGTTTTTCGCTTTGGGCCGCATCGCCAAGTGCGACCGCCTGATCGTATTATTTCAAGTGGAGTTTTAATATGCGTATTCTTCCGTTGCTGCTGCTGCCGATGCTTGCCTTTGCGGGATGCTCGGCCGAGTCAAAGGCGCCGCCGATGTCGTCGAGCCGCAATTCGCCCGGTGCTGGGAGCCAGGAGCCAGAGCCACCCAACAGCCTGCCCCGTGGCGCTTCCGTTGATGCGCCGCTCACCCCCCGGGTTGGCAACCTCGAGAATACACGGGTCGGGCCGGCCACGTCGTCCACCCGTTACTGATCCAGCGCTTCCTGTTTTCTTGGGAGCCGTGTTGCAGCAGGACCATAGAACGTACGGCTTGATGCAGGGGTCCCGAGGAAGCTGAAGGCCATGGCAACTGCCGCCGATTGGATGAGTAATCTTTATCGGCGGCAGTCACATATGACGACGCACAGTAGCATATAAGAATTGATCGTGCGCAATCTGATGGGAAGACGATCAGATGGCGTTTTTGCTGCGCGTTGGACCGTTAAGCCTTGCCGGAAATGAAGCTGTTGCCGAAAGTATTTCCGGAGCGGCATCGGTAGTGGCCTTTGGTGCATAAGTTCCCCTGGATGCAAAGCAACTGCCATCATCGGCAGCGCCCACGCAATAGATGAACGTAGCAGTCATCCCACTCCGAACCGCACTCCTGTTTGCTGCTCCGACAGCTCCCACAGCCTCACCCCGGCCCCGGCATCCGCGGCTTGAGGCATCACCTGGGACGCCCCAACCTCGCCCTTGATCTCCATGAACCCATTGGGACCGTAATACCCGCCGGCGTCAGCCTCCGGCGCCAGCGCCGCATACAGGATCGGCAGCGCCCCGCGGGCGGCGGATTGGCCGAGCACGCGGAAGGCGCCTTCCATGAGCGCCTCCTTCAACCCGGGGGCACCGGCGCCGGGTCCGTTGCCGATCAGGTCGGTCACCGCCCAGCCGGGATGCGCTGCAATGCTCCGCAACGACCAGCCGGACGCAGTGGCCCGGCGCTGCAATTCGCGCGCGAACATCAGCATCGCCAGCTTGCTCTGCCCATAGGCCGCCCAGGGCCTATAGGACCGCGCCGCCTGCGGGTCGCTGAGATCCATCCGCGCACGCCGGTGCGCCATGCTGCTGACGCTTACGACCCGGGCGGCACCGGACGCCAGCAACGGGGGCAGCAGGCGGGCAGTGAGCGCGAAATGGCCGAGATAGTTCGTGCCAAACTGCAGCTCGAACCCGTCTGCCGTCACCCGCCGCGCCGGCGGCGCCATGACGCCGGCGTTGTTGACCAGCACCGAAACCGCCGGATGCGCCGCGGCGATCCGGCCGGCGAACATCGCCACAGAATCCAGGCTGGCCAAGTCCAGCAGCTCGAACCGGGCCGTGGTCCCTGGCGCCCTTCTCATGAGGCGTGCCAAGGCGTCTGCACCCTTCACCGGGTTGCGTCCGGCCAGGATGGTCGTGGCGCCCTGCTGTGCCAGGCCAAGCGCCGTTTCCCAGCCCAGCCCGCCGCTCGCGCCGGTGACGATGGCGATCTTGCCGTCCAGCCGCGGAGCATCCGTCAGGGACCAGGCCATCAGCTTGGTGTCTGTTCCAGTGCCGCTGCACTGGCCGTCCAACCCGGCTTTTCCATGATGACCCCGTCCAACGGCGGCGTTGGGCGGAGCGCACGGGCAGGATGCCCGCTCCGCTCCGGTGCCCGGCCCATGCCAGCCGGCTCAGCGCAACCCATTCTCGAACGGGCGCTTAGCAATGCGGCTCAAGCGGGGTGAACTCGGACAGCTTGCCGCGCATGACGAAGTCGGTGAAGTCCATCTGCAGCTCGTCCGAGACGCCGTTGGCCCAATATTTCATGCCCACCTCGTAGTCCGGGCTGCCTGCCACGCGTTCCCGCGCGTCGGGCGCCTTTTCCCTGTCGAAGAAGGCGATGCGGACCCGGCCCGCCGGCAGGTTCGCCAGTTGCGGGTAGGGCGCCGCGCCGCCAGGCCCCCAGTTGATGATGGCGACGGAGCTGTCCTGCACGCCCCGCGCGCCGGTGCCGTCGAACACCGGGAGGGCGATGAAGTGCTTGCCGGCGGTGGCGGCGGCGATGATCGCCTCGGTATGCCCCATCGGGAACACTGTGCCTGCCGGCAGCACCATCGTCTTGTCCTCCGGCTGGGTGTAGTGGACCTTCCCGGGACCGCCGGCGGAGTCCAGGCTGGCGGTGCCCTCGACCTGCTCGGTCACCGCGGTGTCGGTGGTTTGCCGCATCAGGAACCGCATGGACAGGCCGTCCTTGCTTTCGAAGGTGGCGTAGTCGGCGACAGAGTCGATGTCCTGGCCGTCGCGGTTGGTAAGGGTGAGCGCCAGGCGCTGCCGGGTGGCCCAGCCTTCGCAGGCATCGGTCAGCTCGTAGGCCATGGTGCCGGTGGCGGCCGTCACGTCACCGCCCTTGCTGCTGTCCATGACCAGGTTGTAGGCGGCGCGGTGCGCCAGCATGGGCACGGGGTCGGCCGCCAGCGCCGGGGCGGCAGCGAGGGTGAAGGCGAAGGCGGCGGCGGCGATTTGGCGCAAGGCCATGCGCGTGAACTCCGGTGGGGTGGGCCACACATAGGCTTGGCTGGCGGGGGGCGAAAGTGGTGGGTGTTTCTTGTCCGTGCAGGGCGAAGCTTGCCGAGGACGGGGCGACGACGCGGGCAAGCACTGAGCGATGCAGTTGCAAGCATGGCACGGATAGGCGGAATGTGGCCCTTGCGGCTTTTTCCCTCACCCCGGCCCTTTCCCGGAGGGAGAGGGAGACGGAAGCCGCCTTTTTAGCTTGCTTTGCGTTTTGGCGGCAGGTCTAGGCGCAGGGACAGCTCCTTCAGCCGGGCTGCGTCCACTGGGGCGGGGGCACCCATCATCAGGTCCTCGCCCTGCTGGTTCAGCGGGAACAGGATGACCTCGCGGATGTTCGGCTCGTCCGCCAGCAGCATCACCATGCGGTCGATGCCGGGCGCGGAGCCGCCGTGCGGCGGGGCGCCGTAGCGGAAGGCGGCCAGCATGCCGCCGAACCGCGCCTCGACGTCGGCCGCCGAGTAGCCCGCGATCTCGAACGCCCGGATCATCACCTCCGGGCGATGGTTGCGGATCGCGCCCGACGACAGCTCAATGCCGTTGCAGACGATGTCATACTGGAACGCCTTGATGGTCAGCGGGTCCTGGGTGTTGAGCGCCTCCAGCCCGCCCTGCGGCATCGAGAATGGGTTGTGGCTGAAGTCTATCCGCCCGGTCTCCTCCTCCCGCTCATACATCGGAAAGTCGGTGATCCAGCAGAAGCGGAAGCTGCTTTCCTCGATCAGCCCCAGCTCCTGCCCCAGCCGGGTGCGGACCAGCCCGGCGAACTTCGCCGCCTCGTCCGGCTGTCCCGCGGCGAAGAACACGGCGTCGCCAGGCTGCAGCCCGCAGGCGTCGCGTATGGCCTCGATCCGCTCGGATTCCAGGTTCTTGGCGATGGGGCCGCGCCCGCCATCCTCCTCGACGATGATGTAGCCGAGGCCGCCGGCGCCCTGCTCGCGCGCCCACTCGTTCAGCTTGTCGAAGAAGCCGCGCGGCCGGCTTCCGGCGCCCGGCGCGGGGATGGCGCGCACGATGCCGCCGGATGCGGTGATGCGCGCGAACAGGCCGAAGCCCGATCCGGCGTAGGCCGCGGTCACGTCGGCGATGCGCAGCGGGTTGCGCAGGTCGGGCTTGTCCGAGCCATAGACCAGCATCGCCTCGTCATAGGGAATGCGCGGGAACGGCGCGGGGGTGACGGTGCGCCCGCCGCCGAACTCCTCGAACACCCCGGCCATCACCGGCTCCAGCGTCGCGAACACGTCCTCCTGGGTCACGAAGCTCATCTCGAAGTCGAGCTGGTAGAACTCCCCCGGGCTGCGGTCGGCCCGGCTGGCCTCGTCGCGGAAGCAGGGCGCGATCTGGAAGTAGCGGTCGAAGCCGGCGACCATCGCCAACTGCTTGAACTGCTGCGGCGCCTGCGGCAGGGCATAGAAGGTGCCGGGATGGTTGCGCGACGGCACCAGGAAATCACGTGCGCCCTCGGGGCTGCTGGCGGTGAGGATCGGCGTCTGGAACTCGGTGAAGCCCTCGGCGATCATCCGGCGGCGCAGGCTGGCGATGACGCCGGCGCGCAGCATCATGTTGCGGTGTACCTTGTCGCGCCGCAGGTCGATGAAGCGATACTTCAGGCGGATGTCGTCGGGGAACTTCTCGTCGCCCGCGACCTGCATCGGCAGGGTGTCGGCGGCGGACTGCACCTCCAGCGCCTGCACCTGCAGCTCGACCTCGCCGGTGGGCAGACGGGGGTTCACCGTGGCGGGGCTGCGCGGGACGACCTGGCCGGTGACGGTGACGACGCTTTCCACCCGCAGCTCGTCCGCGGTGGCAAAGCCGGCGGAGCCTGCCGGCAGCACGCATTGGGTGATGCCGTAGTGGTCGCGCAGGTCCAGGAACAGCAGGCCGCCGTGGTCGCGCTTGCTGTGGATCCACCCGGACAGCCGGGCCGCCTGTCCGGCGTCGCTGGCGCGCAGGGCGCCGCAGGTATGGGTACGGTAGGCGTGCATGTCTGGGGCGTCCTTTGCCAAGGGCGCACACAAACCGCGGGGATTTGCGGTGTCAAGCGCTGCCGGGTAGAACCCGACATGCCCCACCCGACCCATAGCTTCGCCGATCCAGTTCTCGTTGCCGGCACCGACGCCCTCGCGGCCCTGTGCACCCGCCTGCGGGCCGAGCCATATGTCACCATAGACACCGAGTTCATGCGGGAGCGCACCTACTTCCCGGAACTATGCGTGGTGCAACTGGCCGGGGTGTCCGACGTGGCCATCATTGATGCCGAGGCGGAGGGCATGGACCTGGCGCCGCTGGCCGAGCTGCTGGCGGACACGGGGGTGGTGAAGGTGTTCCACGCAGCCAGACAGGACGTGGAGATCTTCCTGCACCTGTTCGGCCAGGTCCCGGCGCCGATCTTCGACACCCAGGTCGCGGCGATGGTTGCGGGGTTCGGCGACCAGGTCGGCTACGACGCCCTGGTGTCCAGCCTGACCGGCGGGCACATAGACAAGGCGCACCGGTTCAGCGACTGGTCGGCACGCCCGTTGTCCGCGGCCCAGGTCACCTACGCCGCCGCCGATGTCACCTATCTGCGCGGGGTATATGAGCGCCTGCGGGAACGTCTGGCGCGCGACGGCCGGACCGAGTGGGTGGCGGAGGAGATGGCGGTGCTTGCCCAGCCCGAAACCTACCGGCCCGACCCGGACGGCATCTGGGAGCGCCTGCGTCCCCGCACCGGCAACCGCCGCATGCTGGGAATGCTGCGCGCCGCCGCCGCCTGGCGGGAACGTGAGGCGCAGCGCGTCAACATCCCCCGCGGCCGGCTGCTGAAGGACGAAAGCCTGCTGGAGATCGCCGCCGTCGCCCCTGCCACGCCGGAGGCGCTGTCCCGCATCCGCGGGGTGACGCGCGGCTTCGCCGAGGGCAAGAGCGGCGCCGGGCTGCTCGCGGCACTGCAGGATGCGGCGGCGCTGCCGGACGA